>CAUSIX010000072.1:0-7175 GCA_963531555.1 uncultured Oribacterium sp. | reverse complement strand
GGTGGCCGATGCCGCGTCCGTAAAAGAAGAGGATATTCTGGACTGGGACCTGTTCCTTTACAACAGACAGAAGGCTACGATTTTAGGCGGCAAGGAAGAGTTCATCGGAAGTGGAAGACTGGATGACCTGCAGTGTGCCTTTTCTTCTTTACAAGGAATTCTTTCCGCAAAGCCGAAGGAGAGTGTAGCGCTTCATTGTGTTTACGATAACGAAGAGGTGGGAAGCGGTACAAAACAGGGAGCGGCATCCACTTTTCTAAAGGATGTACTGCATAGAATTCTTTATGCCTTCGGGATGGGCGAAGAAGACTATATCAAGGCTTTACAGAACAGCTTCCTCGTTTCTGCGGACAATGCCCATGCCGTACATCCGGCGCATCTTGACAAGGCGGATGCCTTAAACAGACCGTATATGAATAAGGGAATTGTGCTGAAGTACAGTGCGAACCAGAAGTATACTACAGATGCGGTTTCGGCTGCCGTTTTCAAGAGTTTCTGTGAAAAAGCGAAGGTGCCTTACCAAAGCTTTGCCAATCGCTCCGATATGCTGGGGGGATCCACGCTGGGAAATATCTCGAACAGTCAGGTGGCGCTAAACACCGTGGATATCGGACTTCCGCAGCTTTCCATGCATTCCCCGTATGAGACGGCAGGCGTGGAGGATACCTTCTACCTTGTGGAAGTGGCTAAACTTTTCTATTCCTCTTCCGTGCTCGGAAGAGGGGACGGCAATTTGGAAATCAAGTTTTAAAGCGCTGTCGCAGAAGCGGATACGGCATGCGACAGAGGACAGGAGCAAAAGGATGTTTTACAGGAGAGGAATAGTCCTTTTACTGAAAAAACGATGCATTTTTATTCATAACGAGTATCGTGCGTGAGGCGTGATATTTCGTTTAGAGGAGAGAGTATGGAACAAAAAAAGATTAATTGGAAATTACTTGCGTTTATGGCGTTTTCCACGGTTTGGGGTTTTGGTAACGTCGTAAACGGCTTTGTATGGTTTAACGGAATTCAGGTCATTTTCAGCTGGATTTTCATGTTTGCCTTGTACTTTGTACCCTATGCTTTAATGGTGGGAGAGCTCGGTTCCGCATTTAAGAACGCGGGTGGCGGAGTAAGTTCCTGGATTCGTGAAACCATGGGGACCAAGCTTGCATACTATGCAGGCTGGACATACTGGGCTTGTCACATCACCTATATTGCCAGCAAGCCGAGTGGCGGTTTGAAGGCGCTGTCTTGGGTCATCTTCCGTAGCGCAGAGCTCTATGATCGTCTGCCGAGTATTTACATTCAGCTGATTACCTTTGCCCTGCTCCTACTTTTCTGCTATGTGGCAAGTAGAGGCTTGAACCCCTTGAAGAAGATGGCAACTCTTGCGGGATCCAGCATGTTTATCATGTCCCTCTTGTATATTCTGATGATGTTTGCCGCACCGGTAATTAACCCGAAGGCGGATTATGTCAGCTTGGACTTTAGTTTAAAGAACTTGATTCCGAATTTCCGTTTGGAGTATTTTACCTCCCTTTCCATTCTGGTTTTCGCGGTGGGCGGATGTGAGAAGATTTCTCCGTATGTAAACAAAGTAGAGAACCCGAGTAAGGGATTCCCGAAGGGGATGATTGCGCTGGCTATCATGGTTGTGGTTTGTGCTATGCTCGGAACGATTGCCATGGGCATGATGTTTGATCCGACGGTGATTAATGCTTCGGAAGAGAGCTTTAACTCTTATGCGGCAAACGGTGCTTACTGGGCATTCCAGCGTCTGGGAGAATACTATGGCATTGGCGATACTCTTTTGGTGATTTATGCACTTTGCAATATGATTGGACAGTTTGCCGTTCTCATTATGAGTATTGATGCGCCGCTTCGTATGCTTCTCGATAATGAAGATACAAAGCAGTTTATTCCGAAGAAGCTCTTAAAGCAGAATGATGTTGGCGCTTACACAAACGGGATTATCATGGTGGCTGTACTTTCCGGTTCCATTATTCTGGTGCAGTCCTTTGTGCCGGGTGCTGCAGCGGTATTAAAGCAGCTTACCAAGTTAAACTCCGTATGTATGCCGCTTCGTTACCTCTGGGTGTTTGCAGCTTATATCGCGCTTCGTAAGGCGGGAGATAAATTCCATCCGGAATATCGTTTTGTAAAGAACAATGCTGTGGCTTTAGCTTTCGGTGTTTGGTGTTTTCTGATTACTGCAGTAAGTTGTCTCCTCGGGATGCACTCCAAGGATACGTTTACTATGGCATTAAATGTCATTACTCCTCTGGTGCTTTCCGTCTTGGGAATCATCATGCCGCTTCTGGCGAAACGAGAAGCAAGAGCTTAGGCTGATAAGTCCTGTTTCACTCTGTGCTAGGCAGTGTGAAACAGGACTTTTTTATTCTTCACAAATGGCTGAAGTAAAGCCCGATACATCTTGTTCATAAGTGCTTGAAGCAAAGCTCGATACTTCTCGTTCAGAAGTGACAAATACGAAGGACATCTTGTTGTATAAATTTTACGGATTATTTTCAGAAATTTAGGTATAATAAAACGGCAGGCCTCTTGAAAGAGATTGTGAAGAGATAATTTTCTTTGTAAAATTGGTCGATTTATATTTTATAATCTGTGCGTCAAAGGGTTGAAAATTTGCTTTTAAGGCAAGCTTACGTCAGATATTAAAGCGTTCGATTTTGGGATAAGACTTAAAATAAAGAGTAAAGCCGGAAGGAGAAGAGACAATGAAGGAAAACAGACAATGCTATCGGAACAGAGAATTATCCTGGCTTTTATTTAATGAAAGAGTTTTAAATGAGGCTGCCAACCCCAGAGTTCCTCTTATGGAACGCCTGCAGTTTGTTTCCATTTACCAGACCAATTTAGACGAATTTTTTATGGTTCGAGTAGGAACCCTTATGGAGCAGACCGGAGGGAAGAAAACAAAGGACAATAAAACAGGCTTAAGCAGCAAGGAACAGATTAAGCTCATTTTACAGGAAGTAGAGCGCCTGGAGCTGAAACGAAAAGAAATCTATGAGCAGCTGATGGGAGAGCTGGAACCGGCAGGCATCCATATCATTAATTTCCAGAAACTTTCCAAGCAGGAGCAAAGTCAGTTGGAGGCTTATTTTGATAAGGCGATTCGTCCTTACCTTTCTCCCATGATTGTCGGGAAGCAGCAGCCCTTCCCCTTCCTCCAAAATCGAGAGCTTTATGCGGTGGCAAGGCTAGAAACAAAGGGCGGAAAGAAACGACTGGGGATTGTGCCCTGTTGGAACCCCGTCTTTAAGAGACTGATTGAAATTCCCGGTAGAAAAGGCTACCACATGCTTTCCGAGGAACTCATTCTCCATTTTGTATCGAAGCTTTATCCCGCTTACCAGATTCGGGAAAAATCCATTATCCGCATTACCAGAAACGCGGACATCGATGCAGGGGATGTTTATGATGAGGATCTGGACTACCGCGGGATGATGGAGCAACTTTTAAAGAAGAGGAAGCGCTTGAACCCGGTTAGGCTGGAACTGAGTAGAGATCTTCACAAGTCAATCCGGAAGAAATTGGCCGGCTTCCTCGGAATTTCCGAAGAACATGTCTTGCATTGCGGTACTCCGCTTGACTTATCCTATATGTTTACATTGCAAAACACGATGCGAGAACATCAGGAATGGTATTACCCGAGGTACAGTCCAAGAATGAGTCCGGAGATTCGAAAAGAGGAAAATATCCTTTCACAGGTCGAAAAGAAAGATATCCTCCTTTCCTATCCTTATGAAAGCATGAAGAATTTCATTGCCTTCCTGCAAGCTGCGGCGGTGGACAAGACGGTGCGTTCCATCAAAATCACCCTCTATCGCATGGCAAGCCACAGTCAGATTGTCGAGGCACTTTGTGATGCTGCGGAAAATGGAAAAGAAGTGCTTGCTCTCGTGGAATTACGTGCGAGATTTGACGAGGCTGCCAACATTGAAATGTCGAGAAGACTGGAGGATGCGGGCTGTCAAGTGATCTACGGGCTTCCCGCCTTCAAGGTACATTCCAAGCTTTGTCTCATTACAAGACAAACGGAAGAGGGGGTTTCTTTCCTCACACAGGTCGGAACGGGAAATTACAATGAGAAAACGGCAACACTGTACACGGATTTATGCCTGATGACGGCAAACCGGAAGATTGGACAGGATGCGCAGGAGGTTTTCCGCACCCTGCTTCTTGGGGAAACGGTAGAGGAGAGCTCCGCCCTGCTCGTTGCACCGAAGGGTCTGCAGAATGCGATATTGGAGAAAATCAAGGAAGAGGGAAGAAAAGCGGAAGAAGGCCGAGGAGGCTATATCGGCTTGAAACTGAATGCTCTTACGGATAAAGATATTATAGACGCTTTAATCCTGGCTTCACAAAAGGGCGTAGTCATTCAACTATTGATTCGCGGTATCTGCTGTCTCATTCCGGGAATTCCCGGGAAGACGGAAAATATCCGGGTGCACAGTATTGTAGGGCGTTTCCTTGAGCACTCTCGTATTTACCGTTTCGGACAGGGTGAGGAAGAGGAGATTTATATTGCCAGTGCAGACTTTATGACCAGAAATACACTGCGAAGAGTAGAGGTGGCCGCTCCGGTTTATGACGAGCACTGCAGGGCGAGAGTGAGAGAAATCTTTGATCTCGGCTTTAAGGATACGGAAAAGGGAAAATGGCTCCTTTCCGACGGCTTCTATCATGATCCCGAGGACCTTTTGGAAGAACGTTTTGACTCGCAGGATTTCTTTTATCGAGAGGCCTATAGGAATTTGGAGTAAAACACTATGACTTTATCTTTAGAGGCCTATAAGAATTTGGAGTAAAACACTATGATTTTTATCTTTGCGGCGCATTACGGCGAAGTGGAAAATATCATAAAGCATAAGAAAATGGGGAAACGAAAGATTTCGTTTCCCTTTTTGCAGTATTTTTCGAAGGGACTTTCGAAAGCAAAAGGGGAGAGTGGGGAAGGAAATGCAGAGGGAGATGCAGAGGGAATAGAAGTTTCGGAGAGAAGGGGGGACATTTTGCTCACCTTGACAGGGGAAGGACGGAACAATGCGGCAGCTGCGGTTGCAGCGACCCTGGCAAAAGAGGGAGCGAAGAGAGGGGACATTCTGCTTTCTATCGGGAGTGCGGCAATGCTTAAGGCAGCAGGGGAAGATCGTCTTTTAGGAAAATGGTTTTTGATTCATGCCCTGGAAGAGGAAGGAAGCGGAAGGACATTTTATCCGGAGCTTCTCTATCGGACCGACTTTCCCACGGCAAGACTGATTACGGGGGATAAAGTATTACGGCGTTCGGATGCAATATGGGCTACAGAGACGAAGTCTTACTCTTCTACAGAAGAGGAGATTTCTCCGGCAAGTGACAGTGGGAAAGAGAATGTTACACCTTTCGGGACGAATGAGTTTGTGCTGATGTACGGTGAAAGACCGGAGCGCATGGATACGGAGGAAACCTTACTCTACGACATGGAGTCCACGGCGGTTTTCCAGTCCGCCAACGCCTTTCTTTCCCTAGAAAATTTGTTTTTCCTCCGCTCAGCAACGGACTTCGGAGTAGGGGAACTCGCAAGCGGGCAACACGGAAGCGGGAAAACTGTGCCGGAAATGCTGCGAGAGCAGATGCGGAAGGAAGAGGAGAAGGTATTTTCCTTGCTTTCTTTTTTAGAGCGACTGGATGCGGAGAAAGAAAAAGAGAGAGAAAAAGAAGAAACGTTTCTTAGGGAATGTGCTTCGCTTGCAGAAGAACTGCGTTTGTCCTTTGTCCTTGCGAAAAAGCTGGAACGACTGCTTTCCTATGCGGAGAGCCTTTCTTCGGAGTGGAGATCCTATTTTCAGAAAAAAAGGGAAGAAGGGCTCCTTCCCTGTCGTGATAAGCGGGGAGGACAGAAAGTGCTCTCCGATTTCACGGCGTGGCTTCTAGTTCAGGAAAAGCAGGGAAGGCAGGAAAAGGAAGAAGCGGCAGATGCATTAGGTGCCATGAAAGAAGCATCTGCACTAAGTAGGAAGAAGGAAGAGTTTCGGCAGAAAAGGAAAAAAGAGTCGGAGAAGGCTCTTCCGCTCTATCCGCCTTTCTCCCATATCTATGTGGAGGAAGAACTGCTTGGAGAAGAGGAAGTGCAGGCAATTTTAAAGAAATTTCCGAAGGCGAAACTCATTCCGATTCGGCATTATAAAGACCTCTTTAATAGGAGGAAGCAGAATCGTGCCTTGCAGGAGAAGAGTCGAAAACTCATCCTTGCCAGGAAGGAAGGGCAGAGGATTTACCCGGGAGCACCCGTCTGCCAGAGCTTTTCCGAGAGCAGTTTCTATTATGCGTCTCTTCTTATGAACTGTCCCTTTCATTGTGAATACTGCTACTTACAGGGGATGTATCCTTCCGCCAATCTGGTACTCTTTCTGAATCTCGAGGATTATTTTTCGGACTGCCAAAGGCTTATAAAAGAGAAGGGGAGTCTCTATCTTTGCATTTCCTATGACACGGATTTACTGGCACTGGAAGAGCTTTATCCCTATGTGGGACGATTCTCCCGTTTTTTGGAGGAAGAGTCGGGTCTCCGCATTGAAGTACGGACGAAGACGGGGGGAGAAAGCCTTTTTCGAAGACTTCTCAAAATGCATTTATCCGAGGAGGCGAAAAAGCGCCTGATTTTTGCCTTTACCCTCTCTCCGGAAAAAATCGTTTCGGAAGCGGAGCATGGAACGGCAGGTCTTAAGGGGAGACTCAAGGCTGTTAAAATGGCGATGGAAGAGGGCTTTACTCTGCGCCTTTGCTTTGATCCCATGCTTTATCATGCGGATTGGGAGAGGCTGTATTCCGAACTTTTAGAAACGGTTTTCAGGGAAATCCCAATGGAAAAACTATACGACGTGAGTGTCGGAAGCTTTCGTATTTCGGAGAGTTACCTGAAGACCATGACGAAGTCCTGCGGTGCTTCTCCCTATACTTCTTTTCCTTACGAAAATACGGACGGCTATTATCATTATCCGAAGGAGCTTCTTCTGAAAATGGAAGGCTTCTTGGAACAGAGACTCCTCGAGAAGCTTCCGAAGGAGAAGATTTTCCGGTGGACGGAATGGAAAGAACAGGAAATTGTATGAAAAAGGGACAAAAAGAAGGGAATAGCGCTCAGCATTCAGCGCGAAAGCTTGCCCTGGTGACAGGCGCTTCCG
>CAUSIX010000071.1:0-7205 GCA_963531555.1 uncultured Oribacterium sp. | reverse complement strand
ATTGCACAAAGTCGCTCTCGCTCGGTTCCGAGCTAACGGCACTAAGCATCAAACTTCGCTTTTGCTCGTTTTCTGCAAGTGCCGAGCTCTCCAAACGCTTTGTTCCACAGGGTATGCGGGGGAATTTATTCATAATAAGTAAAACGCATAAAGGATCAATGCTCGCTAACAACGGATATTATGCTAAACTCATGATTTATCTTTTGGGAATTGTCTAAATCTTATACTTTCGTTAAGACATAATCGAGATCCATACTGCACTCGCCGTTTTCCAGACGGAAGCAGGGAAGTCCGATACGGCCTTCATCGGCATAGTCCGGTTTTTCCGCTTGCTCACGGAAGGGTTTAAAAATGTCTTCCTGTACCCAAAAGGCCAGGAAACGCTTTAAGTTGTATAAATCTCCGTTCACATCGATAAATTCGTATTCCACTCCCTTTTCCTTCAGAATCTTCTGACTCTCTACGCACTTCGGGCAGAGATGGCTACCATAGAATTGTAATTTCATAAGTGCTCCTTTCTTGGTCAAGATGTCTCAGGCTTCGCCTGCGCCACTTGTTAAAAAAAATTTCTGTATATTATCCATGATTCTAACATGAATTGCAAATAATCTGAACTAAGCTTTGCTGAAACTGTTTTTTAGCAAACTATTTTTTAATTGTCGTATAATTTTGAAACAGTTTAGCACTAAAGAATTAAATGAGAGAAAAAATCAAAAATCGATATAAAATATTTCGATATATCAGTTGTTGATAGATTTTTGTGCTGTGATATAATAAAAAACAAGTGAAATTGAGAGGGAAACAAAGAGGAGAATAGAGATGAAAGACTACTATCTGCGTCTTACGGATTTAGAGATAAACGGTTTAAAAAATGTAAAAGACGGAAAATTGAATTTTGTGAATAAAAGAAAGGCATTTAAAGCCAGTGTCCTAGGACTCTATGGGCAGAACGGTACCGGAAAGACGGCTCTTATCGATGCTTTACATATTTTAAAATTGCTTCTTTCCGGAAAGTCGATTCCGGATGAGTATGGTAACTATATCAATGTGGATTCCCGGGAGGCAAATCTCTCTTATCGTTTCCGAATTTATGTTTCGGAAACGGAAAACTATGATGTAGATTACGAAGTTTGTTTGACGGTGGACGAAGAGAGAGAAGAATCATTTTCAACTTCCGTGGTAGCGGAGGAGGTGTTCCCCTATTTATCGGAAAGAGAGGGGAATCTATGGAATTCCTTGGGAAAAAAGAAGCGTCGATTGGCAATAAAAAGCGAAAAGCTGAGTTATGCCTATACGGATGGGGAGAAGAGGATCAAAAAGCATACTTTTCTGCAAAGCACAAGGACGGAATTGATTGCTCCTAAAAAGTATTACGCACTTCTCTTTGGAAGGAAAAAGGAAACAGCGGAAAGGTTGAAGCTCATCAGTTTGATGGCAAAACAGAAAGTGCAGTCCTTATTTTTTTCTGCGGCATTTTTGCAACTGCTTTTTGAACAGCTGAATGCGAGTAAAACTCCGAATGATGAACTTCTCTTTCATATCGATATTTTGGTTAAGTTAGCAAATTACGGTCGTACAGAACTTTTTGTCCTTGGCGCGTCTAGCACGGGAAAGATTAATTTAGGAGAGCTGCCTATCCGGTATAAAGCTTCGGAAAAGCAGGAACACGGGATAACGGGAGAATATTTTCTGTCTTTAGATGAAGCGACTGAACTACCGGAAGAACTCTTTCCGGAGGCGAAGAGATTGATTCAAAACATAAATGGTGTTTTGGAGCAAATCATCCCCGGCCTTACCATCTCCGTAGCGGATCTAGGTGCTGTTATGCTTATGGAAAACGGAGAAGGAAAAAAGGGCCGTCGCATACAGCTTATGTCCAATAAAAACAGTAAAGAAATCCCGCTTCGTTGTGAATCGGAAGGAATCAAAAAGATTGTTTCCGTGCTGCATCTTCTAATAGGAATGTATAATCAGTCCTCTATTACAGTGGCAATCGATGAGTTGGATGCCGGGATATTCGAATATCTTCTTGGAGAAATCCTGCACATCCTCTCGGAAAAGGGAAAGGGACAATTGATTTTCACCTCACATAACCTGCGTCCCTTGGAGACGATAGACCGTGGCTTTATTGCCTTTACAACAACGAATCCCGAGAACCGCTACATTCGCTTTACCAATATCAAAACAACCAATAATCTACGGGATTTCTATTTCAGAGATATTGTCCTCGGCGAGCAAAATGAGCCGGTTTATGAGATGACCAACAATGCGGAGATAGCTTTGGCTCTGAGAGAGGCGGGTGAGTAGCTTGACTCGGAAAAAAATTGTCTTCGTCATAGTAGAAGGCCCGTCGGATGATGAAGCCCTTGGAGCAATCTTTAGCCGTGCTTTCGATAATAAGAGAAAAAAGGGAGTATATCCCGTTTGACAGCCCTTTTCTTTTTGTTTATAGTCTGATGAGATTATGAAGAGACAGACTCTTCAGAAAGAGGACAAAATGTTTGAGAATTTAGAAGAAGTAAAGAAGCATTATGAGGAAATAATGGAGAATCTCACGATTCCCGAGGTGGTTTCCGATATCAACCAATATAAGAAGCTGATTTTAGAGCAGAGTAACTTGGAGCCCGTTTATAAAGCCTATATCGCTTTTCGAAAGGCGGAAGAGAGCGAGAAGGATGCTCTTTTCATTTTGGATAATGAAAAGGACAAGGACTTAATCGAGATGGCGAAGGAAGAGCTTTCCACGGCAAAGGAAGATCAGGAGCGCCTTACGAAGGAAATTCAGCTTTTGTTGCTCCCGAAGGATGAAAATGACGACAAGAACATCGTTATGGAAATCCGCGGGGGAGCCGGCGGAGAAGAGGCGGCTCTTTTTGCGGGTTCCTTATACAGAATGTATACCAGCTATGCGGAAAAAAGAGGCTGGAAGACGGAACTCGTTTCCTTTAATGAAACGGGACTTGGCGGTCTGAAGGAAGTCGTATTTATCGTAAACGGACAGGGGGCATACTCGAGACTCAAATACGAGTCCGGCGTACATCGCGTGCAGAGAGTTCCGGAGACGGAGAGTGGCGGAAGAATTCACACTTCCACCGCGACCGTAGCCGTAATGCCGGAAGTGGAAGATGTAGAGGTGGAAATCAACCCTGCCGATGTGAAAATGGAGGTTTTCCGTTCTTCCGGTGCCGGCGGGCAGCATATCAATAAAACCTCATCCGCAGTGCGTCTTATCCATGTCCCGACCGGTATGGTTGCGGAGTGTCAGGAAGAGCGTTCTCAGGTACAAAACAGAGAAAAGGCGATGCGCCTTCTTCGCGCAAGACTCTATGAGATTGAGCTTGAGAAGCAGCAGAAGGAAAATGCGGAGGAAAAGCGCTCGCAGCTTGGGACCGGAGACCGTTCGGAGAAGATTCGTACCTATAACTTCCCGCAGGGAAGAGTGACGGACCATCGCATTAAGCTCACTCTTTACAATATTGATGCTGTTTTGGGCGGAGACTTGGATCTTGTTATTGATCCTTTGATTACCGAAGATCAGGCGGAGAAGCTGGCCAGACTGGAAGAGAATCCGTAAATTTGCGGGAAATCGCTTAGTCGGAGGAGAATCTGCAAATTTGCGAAAAATCGCTTAGCCTGAAGAAAATCCGTAAATTGGCAAGAAAGCCTTACGAAAGTATGGAGATTCCTGCAGAAGCCTTGTAAGGTATGAAATAAGAGATAGAATGGGAACTGTTGTTTTGAACAGATTTGGCTAACAGGCCAGAGCGAATGCAAAATAAAAAAAGTAGAGGAAAAATGGAGAATTTCAATACGGAAAAGCAAAGCAGAAAGAGAGGCAGAAGGGAGGGACGGAGTATCCTTCCTTTCTTTCTTATCTTTTTTATTTTTATATTGGGGATTGCCGGTTTCGGCGGCTATTATTATGTGAAAAAATATATGCCGACCAAAGAGAGAGCGGATTTAAACAGTTATTTTTCCGTCTCCGGAGATAATGTCGAGTTGTACCTGAATCATGAAAAAGTGAAGGATGGTGAAAAGCTGACACTCGGCAGGATGCGGGATGGAGAAGTGTATTTACCCTATGGTTTTGTGGTAAGAAACTTAAATATCCGTTTTTATTATGATGATGAGGAGAAAAATCTTCGATATGCACTTCCGGAAGAGCTCCTTCTTTTTACGGACGGAGAAAAAGGAGAAGACGGGAAGGCGGATTTCTTTACGGAAGGGAAAAGCATTTTCATAAGCCTGTCCTTAATTGAAAAACATACTGCACTTTTAAACAGAAGCTACACCGATTCAGAGCATAAGCGTGTCTTTTTGGAAAATGAATTTACACCCGCTACAGTAGCGAGTCTAAAGAAAAAAGAGGCGGTTCGTGTGCAGGGAGGAGTAAAAAGCCCGATACTGACTGACTTGGAAGTCGGAGCCAAGGTTACTATCCTCGAAAAAATGGAGAAGTGGTCCAAGGTGGAAACGGAGGATGGCTTTATCGGCTATCTTCGTAACAGCCATTTGGATAAAGAAACGAGCGAAGAGAGAAAATCAGATTTTCAGGATCCGGAATACAGTCATAAGAATCTTGGAGATGGGGTAAAGCCGGTACTGGCTTTTCACCAGATTAGTAATGCCGAGGCAAACAAAGGCCTGCAAACCCTGCTCACGAATGCGACAGGAGTGAATATTCTTGCACCGACTTGGTATGCGATAAAGGATAATGGGGGAAATCTAAGTTCTTACAGTGATGCGACTTATGTTGCGCTTTCTCATAGTACGGGAAGAAAGGTATTTGCCACATTAAACAACTTTGACGCCGGAAAAATTGACTTAAAGAGTCTGCTCTCCGGTGGAACAAAGCGTAAAAAATTGATTGACACCTTGATTCAAGATATGCAGGAAAAGGGGATAGACGGCATCAATGTAGATATTGAGCTTTTGCCGGAAAAAGCGGCAAGAGATTACCTTGAATTTATGAGGGAACTTTCCATCGCCTGCCGAAAGAACGGTTTATACCTGAGCGTAGACTGTTATGTTCCTTTCAACTATAACGCTTATTACAATATTAAGGAGCTGGGAACGATTTGCGACTACGTTGTGATTATGTGCTATGACGAGCATTATGCGGGATCGGAAGAGGCTGGGTCGGTCTCCTCTCTTTCCTATGTGAGCAGAGGAATTGAGGAGACGGCGGCCGTCATGGATAAGGACAGGATTATCATTGCCCTTCCCTTCTATACCAGAGTATGGATTACGGATAAGTCCGGAAAACTAAGCTCCGAAGCGCTTTCCATTAAGGCGGCGGCCGCTTGGATTCAGGAGAAAAACGTTTCCCTTGAATGGCTTAGCGACATCGGGCAGAACTATGGCAGTATTCAGGACGGAGACGAGAAGAAAGAAATCTGGATGGAAGATGAGAAGTCGATGAAGGAGAAGATGAAGCTCCTTAAGGAAAATGGCATTCAGGGCGTTGCGGCATGGAAGCTCGGACAGGAGCCGGAGGGATTTTGGTCTATCCTGACAGGGGAGTAGGACAGGGGATTCCTGTATACCCTGTCCTCTAAAGACGCTCTCGCTCGATTCCGAGCTAGCGGTACTAAACTCACACTTCGTTTCACTTGTGTTCGTTAAGTGCCGAGCTCTCCATACGCTTTATCGGAAGGGGTATACAGGAATCCCCATCTCGTATCCTCTGTATGGTACGCTATAATCGGAGAGAAAAAATAGAAAAAAGGACTAAAGCTGAATTAGTAGGGGGATAGTCCCAAAACAGATAAACGATATAAAAGAGAAAAAATATTATGAAAACGAGGATATTTTCGAAAAAGGATATAGAGGAAGCGGCGCAGATTTTGAAGGCAGGCGGACTGGTGGCTTTTCCGACGGAGACGGTTTACGGCCTCGGGGGAAACGGACTCGATAAGGAGGCGGCACGGAAAATCTATGCGGCAAAGGGGCGTCCCTCGGATAACCCTTTAATTCTTCATGTTTCGAAAATGGAAGAAGTTTATCCCCTTGTGGAAAACGTTCCGGAAAAGGCAAAGCTCCTTATGGAGAGTTTTTGGCCGGGGCCGCTTACGCTCATTTTAAAAAAATCGAAAATCGTTCCTTTGGAAAGTACAGGAGGCTTGGATACCGTGGCAATCCGTTGCCCGGACAATGCGTTAACTTTGGAGTTGATAGAAAGGGCAGGGCTTCCTGTAGCAGGGCCATCCGCGAACCTTTCGGGAAGTCCGAGTCCGACGGAGGCCTCCCATGTCTATCATGATCTTTCCGGGCGAATCGAGGGAATTCTCGATGACGGGGCGGTCGGAATCGGTGTGGAGTCCACCATTTTGGATATGAGTACGGATAGGCCTACCCTATTAAGACCGGGCGCAATCACGTTAGAAGACCTCACGGAGGTTCTGGGAGAGAAACCGGAAATTGATCCGACTTTGCTCGGAAAAAAGATGGAAGATGGTTTTATTCCGAAAGCACCGGGAATGAAATATCGCCATTATGCGCCAAAGGCGGAAATGATTCTATTTTGCTCTTTAGAGGAAAAAGAATCGGAGAGAAAGGAATCGGAAGATAAGACTTCGGAGAAAAAGGGGTCCGGAGACAGGATTTCGGAGGGAAAAGAATACGAATATAAGGTTTCGAAAAGAATAGCGGAGTACCTTGAAGAGGAAGGCAGGGGATTTCCACGGGAGAAAATTGCTATTCTCTGTGCGGAAGAAACAAAGCATTTCTATCAGGAAATGGCGGAAAAAGAGGGAATAATCCTGAAAGTTTTGGGAAGACGGGATGAGCCCCTGTCCATGACCCACAACTTATTCCGCATTCTTCGGGAATGTGACGAGGAGGGAATTGAACTGATTCTTTCGGAAGGCTATTCGGAGGAAGGGATAGGATTTGCCCTTATGAATCGGATGAAAAAGGCGGCAGGGCAGAAAATCATAGCTGTATAATACTCTAAGGAGAGAAAATCGCCGGAAAGGAGAGATATGAAGATTGTAGTTGTAGGCGGTGTTGCAGGCGGAGCCGGTGTTGCCGCAAGAGCAAGAAGAATCGATGAAACGGCAGAAATTGTGATGTTTGAAAGAGGAGAGCATCTTTCCTTTTCCAATTGTTGTCTACCCTTTGCCCTGAGCGGAATCGTGGACAAGAGCGATAAATTGGTGCTGATGACTCCTGAGGGATTTTGGAAAAAATATAGGATTAAGGCT
>CAUSIX010000070.1:0-7213 GCA_963531555.1 uncultured Oribacterium sp. | reverse complement strand
TGTCTGTTTCTCCGTATCCGTCTTTTCTTCTTCCGTCTTCTGTACGTTCGTCTTTTTTAAGGAGCGAAGGATGGAAATCTTATCTCCCGCCTCTTCTCTCGAAATTCCCGAGGCATCCGCCACCAGATTAATCAGGTCTCTTTCCGGAATACTCGTGTCATCGGTATTAATGACTACGGCAACAGTGGCATCTTCCAAAACGCCGGGAGAAATTTCTTTCTGTTCCTTTAATACGTTGTAAAGCCACTCCCTTGTTGCACTGGAATTGGCATAACCGTCATTTGCGCTGTTGTTCCCGTTTTGCGTTGTGTATCTCGGCGTATCCGCGTTGGCGTCCGCACCGGCGACTCCCGCCGCATTCTCTCCGGAGCTTCCCGCATTTTCTCCCGCTACCTCTTCGTTGTGAAGAAGTCCTGTTTTATCGCTCGCTTCCATCTTCTCCGGAACGGAATACTGGGTATTTTCCTGAATAAGCTTTGCCATATTCAGCGTTCCCTTTACGGAAACCGCAAGATTCTCCATTCCGTAGATTTTTGCCAACACACGTTTAATGTTTGTGGCGATATTGTTCTCCACGGTGGCGGTCAAGTTGGTGATGCTCGTAGCGGATCCTCCGCCTTCCTCATCCGCATCCTTTCCCACCTCTTCCATGGTTCCCGCATCAAAAACGGAAACTTTGGTGAAGTTCATCCCTTTTACGGATCTGGCTACCAGATTCTTAATCGCCTCGGCATTCTTTTCTCCCAGCGACTTTCCCTCTTCCATCGTAACCACTACGCTGGCGCTGGCCTCAATCGGTTCATCCGACTCCAGAGCATAATTCTGCTCTGTGCCTTCGGCTATCGTAACCTTCGCATCTCTTACGCCTTCAAAAAGACGTACGGTTGCTCCGAGCCTGTCCTGTAAATCATATAAGGTATATTGCTTTTTATCCGACTCCGTGGTCATCAGGCCGGAATTACCGATATACATGTTATAGGTAAAGCCCGACTTGGGATAACCCTTCGACAAAAGTTGTGCTCTTAACGTATCCACGGACTGCGCGGGAACCTTCAGTGACCCGGACTTTCCGTCATAAAGATAGGGCACATTCTGCTCCTGCAGAAGAGAAACCACCTGCTGCGCCTCACTTTGACTGAGCGAAGTAAAAAGGGTTTGATATTCAGTTTTATGTCCCCTTGCAATCAGAAAAATCGCTACCACAATAACCAAGAGGGTAGAAGAAGCTATGATTGCCAAGAGTTTTTTTGATTTTTGTGACAGATTCTGCCACATTTCCTTGAGTTTTTGCACCTCAAACTCCCCATTCCTACAAAGTAATCTTCATTAAATCGTTATAGCTGTCCAGTGCCTTATTCCGTAAAGATACCAGTAAGTCCAAGCTGATTTGCGCTTTGGCCTCCGCTATAGGAAGACTGTGTGCATCAGAAAGTTGACCTGTAGCCAGTAAATATTGTTTTCTTTCCACATCCAACTGGCTGCTTTTCACATTATTGATAGCAGATTGAAATACATCCTTGAAAAAAACGCCATTTCCCGATGTAGAGAATCCTTTTCCGATTTCTCCTCCGGAAGAAATGTTCCCGAGCTTCCAAGAACTCATAGGGACAATAAATTCTGTATGGTCCATGTTACCCCTCCTTTAGGACACAAAGACTCTTGTTTTCCCTTCATCCCATGTTGTTTGATAATTTCAGCAAAGAAAGATTCAAGCAAGTCATTTTAATATATTTTTAATATTTCGTATGCTTACTATAGCAAATACATAGGCCGTTTACAAGAGTAATGTTCTCTATTTTTAAATTTTTTGTCATAAATTTAATCAAACAAATTTAAAGTTTGTATAAGATGTATTTAATGTTTTTTTAACCATTAAAACTTGCAAAAACCCGAAAAAAAAGCAAAATTATGGATATAATTTCCCGTTTTCTCCTCTTTTTCTAGGCATTCTTTTTTTCCGGCTTTTTACTTTCTCCGATGCCTTTAAGAAGAAGCTGAGACAGTCCAGGATTCCATATTCTTCTTACGCTGAGAAGAATCTTACCTCCCTCTTCTAATGCAGACGGTTTAAGACAGACCAGAAAAACCCTCTTCCTTCCCTGTCCGTCTCTTCCCACAAAGGCTTCTTCTCTTACTTCATCCTCTTTTCTCAGCATATTGTTCCTTCTTAAGAAACGGAAGAAACGTTTCCTTTCCTCTCCATAAAAACTGCGCTTCGCATATTCCGTTAAGAAGTCCCTACTTTCTGAAGAATGTTCTCCGGCTTCTCTTTCATACAATAGCTCATTCTTTCCCAGACCGGGGCTCCACAAAATGACAAGTTCATAGCCGCTATAAAGATCCTTCACCCTCTCCATCATTTTCTTTTGTTTCAGCTTCAGAAAATCGCCCTGATAGACCTGGATATTCAGAAGATAAGCATTTCTTCCGGGGATGTGGCTGATTTCTTTTCCGCGAAAAGTACAAAAAGCCCCTCCTTCCATGGTATCCAAATCTTCTCTTCCTCCTCCGGACAGCTCGGAAAGAAAACGGCGAAGCAAGGTATACATCTTCTCCGCTTTATCATTAATAAGATTTTCCGCCTCGCTCACGCTAAGGCCGTCAAAAACTTCCAACTCCTCCTTAAAAGAGCGATTCACGTAGAGAATTTCTATTCTGTCTCCCACCATCTCCACTATGGAAAGCGGAAAAGCGAGGGCACCTTCTTCGTCCTTTCTAACATTTAAACCGATAAAAGGCAGTGCATTATGGCTCAAAAGATTCACATAACCGAGATCGTCGTTATAGAGTCGTTTTGCAGGGGATTCAAAGCGAAAACCCTGCTCCTTACAGTGGGCAATACTCTCACGGTAGGGCCCGGGACGCCCGATATAATAGCCCTGGAGCTTTTCACAGCCTATTTCCCTGAGAAACTCCAGCTGTTCCTCCGTCTCAACCCCCTCCGCCAGGGTACGTATTCCTATTTTCTTTGCCATATCCACAATAGAACTGATGATTTTTCGAGACTTTTCACTGCTGTCCTTTAAGAGCAGCATGTCTATTTTCATTAAATCAAAATCAAAATCTTTTAAAATATTTAAAGAACTATAGCCTGAACCGAAGTCATCCATCCAGACCTTATACCCGGCATCATGAAAACGCCTAATCTGTCTGCTGATGAGTATGGGATTCTTATTTAAAACCGACTCCGTGATTTCCATAGTCAGCATATCCCTCGGTACCTGATACTTTGCCACCTGTTTCTCCAACTCGGTGAAAATATCACACAGCTCAAAATCCATGCGGGATAAATTAAAGGAAACGGGAATCATATCCTCTCCGCTTCTCCGCATCTCTGCAAAATTCCGACATATTTCGGATATAACATGGATATCCAGTAAATGAATCAGGTGACACTCCTCGAGGACGGGAATAAATTCGGACGGAGAAAGCATGCCGAACCCCGGATCTATCCACCGCACCAAAGCTTCCAAGCCGCATACTTCTCTCGAAAGCGAGCGAATGAGCGGCTGGTAATAGACCTGTATATCCCCCTTCTCCATAGCCTCTCTGATATGGTCCACAATAAAACGCCTGCGAAGAAGAAGATGCCGAAGCTCTTCATCATAGTGGCGATAAAAACTTTCTCTCTCTCTTTTTATGCTGTCACAGGCAATTTTCGCCCAGTCACAGGCATTGATAATATTTCGTTTGGCGGAAACACTGTAAATTCCCGCCTTAAAATCCAAGGCCATCGGAATCTTCAGCTGCAAAAAAGCTTCGTGTGCCTTCGATACCGCTTCCGTACAATCTCTTTCAGGAGAAAGAACGGCAAATTGATCCGCAAACATACGCGTAATCAAAGCTCCCGGAAAACAGCGATTCAAAATCTCCGCCATCTCCACAAGAAGAGCATCCCCGGCCTCGAAGCCGAAACGGTCGTTGTACAGCTTAAAGTCCACAATATTAAAATAGCAAAGAACTTGCCCTTCTTCGATGAACTCCGTTGCCAGTTCCCGAAAAGCGCGGTTCTTTATCGTCTTACTGAGAGGATCCCAACTGTCCTCTTCCAACTGATTTCTTTTTTTCATCCACTTCGGAATAAGCGGGCTCTTATTTTCGTTCAATTCGGCTCCCTCCGATAATCGGCTTCCTGCCCGGAATAGTAGAAAATGAATCGGTTTTCTGTCACAGCTCACAAGAAAGGCAGTAGTACATTTTTATCTGCTCCGAATTTTTATGAGTTATCACTTTCCCTACTCCACTTATCGTCAAAAAAAAGAGAAGATATAACTCTTCTCTTAAAAATTTTATCTACTTATTAAAATTTTTTATGAATGAATTTCGTATTTTTTCAAGAGCTCCTCATATTCTCCGCTTTCCTTCAATTTTCTTAGTCCCCGATTGAAAGCGCGAAGAATTTCCCCGTTCTGCCCGCGGCTTACCGCAAAAGAAAGGGATTTTCCTTTTTCTAACACAAGAAGTGTAAACTCCGATTTTCCCGATTTTTTTTCTTCCGTTTCTTCCAAATCCTTGAGCACCGGACATAAATCGGCTGCCGCATCCGCTTCTCCCTCTTCTATCCCGAGGAGCAGATCTTCCTTACTCTGCACCACCTTCAGAAAAAACTCGTTTTCTTCCCTTTTTTTCTCTAAAAAATCCGCAGCATAGCTCCCTTCTTTCAGGATAACGGTTTTCCCGAAAAGACTCTCCGTAATCTCCCCTTCTTTCGATAAATCGATGCCTTCCCCCTCGTCCGCCTTTCCTTTTTGTAGTAATAAAAGGCCTAAATCCACAGTCCCGTAGCTTTCGGAAAACTGCAGTCTTTTCTCTTCCTCTTCTCTTACCAATCCTCCTATTGCCATGTCCGATGTTCCCGTAACAAGAGAAGGTAAGAGGGCGGAATGGTTTTTCGCCAAAAACTTCAGATGAAAACCTTCCTTTTCCGAAACCTTCTGCATGAGCTCCACTTCGAATCCCTCTGCCTCTTTGTCCTTGTTTTCTTTGCTAAAAGGAAAATTGTCCTTATCATAACTAATCCTGATTTCTCTTCCCTGTATGTTTCCATTCGGTTTTTTCCCGCAGGCGGAAAGAAAAAGAAAAGGAATACTGAAAAGGAAGCCCAGTCCGAAAAGGTGCAGACATAAAGAAGAAAAGAGGCCGGAAACCGACCACTTATAAGCAAATCCCAAGTTCAAAAGAGATGATTTCTTCCGTCTCATTTCTTCCTCCGGTTTTTTCACTCTCCGCATTCTCTTTCCATAATTTGCAGTAAAGAGAGCAAACTGCTAAAGGAATAGCATGTCCCGTCTTCTCCGTGGTAGACATCTCCCTGCCAGCTGGCATTCTGCCTGAATTTCGTATGCACAAAAAAGCTTCCCAGTCTTCCTCTCTCTTTCGTAATCGGAAACTTCCGTAAATCTCTGGCTGCCTCCGAGAGGGGCTTTTTCCCTCTTCTGTCCGGATAAACGAATTTCTGTTTCTTCTGAAAACTTCTATCCCGTGTAGAACTCTCGGGATAATCCCATTCCTCATAAAAAGCTTCCATCTTCTTAATTAAATCCATGGTGCTGAAGAAAGGGGTTCTTGTCTCGGAATACTGCTCTAGAATCTCTCCCAGGAAGTCTCCTTCTTTTCTTTCATGAATCAAAATTCCCAGTAAAGCTATCGCATAAAGACTGTCTAATTGCTTCCTCATACTTCGCTATTCTTCCTCTTCTTTGTCAAGTTCCGCACTAAGGCTGTTATCCGTGAGTGCCCTATCCATCAGTTTCAGAAGTTCCAGGGTGCTCCGAAAATACTGTGATCGGTTTTTTTCCGCCCATGTCAACTTTCCCTGCCAGGTGTCATGTTCCATGCATTTAACTTGAACAATAAAAGTGCTGCTTTGCATCTCTTTTCCTTCCATAGTCATCCCCCCGCTTGACGTCTCTACTTTACTATGAAATGCAGTATAAAAAAAGAGGATTTAAGGAAAAATTCTCTAAAAACGAATAGAAGGGCTACCGATGATTTGTCGGTACCCCTTCCCCTCACGTTCGCAATTTTCGCACTAATTTCTACTTATTTTTTTATCAGATCCCAAACTCTTCCGCCCAATAGCATTCTCCGTCGATTTCAACAACAGCGATTGCGCCGCTTTTGAAATCCGGCTTCAAAATGTTTGCCCTATGTGCCGGGGAGTCCATCCAAGCCTGAACCACTTCTTCCGCACCGTCATAGTACTGTGCAAGATTCTCGCCATAAAGAACTTTGTCATCCGCTGTATACCAAGCGCTTCCGTCAGGTCTGGTATGGGAAAAACTTCTTACGATTTCATTGGCTCTTACTTTGGCTGCATTCTCAACCTGTCCATTCCAGTTGAGTGGATTTAAACCGTTAGCTACTCTGATTTCATTCACTTTAGCGAATGCCGCTTTTGCATCGCCTTTTGCAGCAAATGCTGTCATGGCAAAAAATGCGGTAAATAATGCTGTAAGTATAAACAATCTTACTACTAGCTTCTTCATGTGATAACTCCTTCTTAAAGAGGGAGTCAGGAAGCAGAATCACTTCACCCTGGTCAGGGGTATTATGATTGCAGCTGGCTGACATTTTACAGTCCCTATAGCTTTGCGTCGCCGGGTTTCCCCGGGTTTGCCATGGTAAAAACCGTATTGCATGGTTAAAACCATATTGTCTTGAAAAGAATTACTCTTTTCGGGTATAAAAAAACTGACATTCAGGATTCCCTTCCTGATTGCCAGCTAACCGTAATCTTCACATGAAATTTGTATGGACTAACATCTTCAATATGGAAGATCGCAACTGGCTGCCATCTTACAGGCCCTATAGCTTTGCGTCACCGGGTTTCCCCGACTTTGCTCAAACAGATCCGGTCAGAATCTGCTGGTAGAATCCGTTCCTCTCCATCCTTACGGATAGATTCCCCCGGTTCCTACAATTTGAATTATAGCACGTATTAATACAGAGTCAAGTAAAAATTAATTTTTAATATTTTTGTTCTTTTTACAACCACTTCATGAAAGCTTCTTTGTTTTCTGCCGGTCCGATTACAGCCACTTCATAAACGCCTCTTTGTTTTCTCTCGGTCCGCTCTTCGGACGCCCAAGGTCCTTTCTGGAAAAAAGAGAGCAGCATACTTCAATAAAAATGGGGCCATCTTCCTTTTCGCTCTCCAATAAAGCCTTTTCCAGCGCTTTCTCATCCCGCACGGAAAAGAATTTTTTATATC
>CAUSIX010000069.1:0-7275 GCA_963531555.1 uncultured Oribacterium sp. | reverse complement strand
CATGGCTTTTCCATGGAGGAAGAAAAACTCTTTATCCTTACGGAAGCGGAGCTTTTCGGGCAAAGTCTCAGCTTAAAAAAGAAAAAAAAGAAAAAAAAGGCGGAAGGTGTGCGCATAGGCTCTTTGACGGAGATTGAAAAGGGAGACTATGTGGTGCATGAAAGCCATGGCATCGGTATTTATCAAGGGATAGAGCGCATCACAACAGACGGCGTGAGTAAGGATTTTATCAAGATTCTCTACGGAGACGGGGGGAATCTGTATTTGCCGGTAACAAAGCTGGACGGCATTGAGAAGTATGCGGGGAAAGAAGCAAATATACCGAAGCTGAATCGCTTAAACGGCACGGAATGGCAAAAGACGAAGGCAAGGGTCCAGGGGGCGGTAAAGGAAATTGCGAAAGAACTTCTAAGACTTTATGCGAAACGTCAGAACGAGGAAGGTTATGCCTTTTCGGAGGACACGGTCTGGCAGAAGGAATTTGAAGAAGCCTTCCCCTACGAGGAAACCGGAGACCAGATTTTAGCCATTGAAGCAACCAAAGAAGACATGGAAAGCAAAAAAATCATGGATCGTCTGGTTTGCGGAGATGTAGGCTACGGAAAGACCGAGATTGCTCTTAGAGCAGCGTTTAAGGCCGTGCAGGATTCCAAACAGGTGGCGTATCTTTGCCCAACGACGATACTTGCCCAGCAGATTTACAACAATTTTGTAGAACGAATGAAAGGGTTTCCGGTGGGGATTCGCCTTCTTTCCCGTTTTCAAAGCGGGAAGGAGCTGAAGAAGAGTCTGGAAGAGCTTTCTCACGGCAGGGTGGATATTGCGATAGGAACCCATCGTCTTCTTTCCAAGGATGTACATTTTAAGAATCTGGGACTCCTCGTCGTGGATGAGGAACAGCGCTTCGGTGTATCGGATAAGGAGCGGATTAAATCCTTGAAGGAAAATGTGGATGTGCTGACCCTTTCCGCAACGCCCATTCCGAGAACACTCCACATGTCTCTCGTGGGAATTCGAGACCTTTCCGTCTTGGAAGAGCCGCCTCTTGACCGCCTTCCGATTCAGACCTATGTTATGGAGGAAAATGAAGCGTCCGTTCGGGAAGCGATAGAGCGGGAACTGAGACGAAACGGACAGGTGTATTATGTACATAATAGAGTAAAAAGCATAGCGGACACGGCAATGCGCGTGCAAAAGCTTGTACCCTATGCACGAGTCGCCTATGCTCACGGGCAGATGGGAGAGCGGGAACTTGAGAAAATCATGCTTTCCTTTATTTCCGGAGAAATAGATGTTTTGGTTTCCACGACCATTATCGAAACCGGGCTCGATATTCCGAACGCCAACACGTTGATTATTCAGGATGCGGACAGGATGGGGCTTTCCCAGCTCTATCAGATTCGCGGGCGTGTAGGACGTTCCAACCGGATTTCTTATGCCTTTCTCTTGTACAAGAAGGGGAAAAGTCTCACGGAGGAGTCGGAAAAGCGCTTGAAGGCAATTCGGGAATTTACGGAGCTCGGCTCAGGCATTCGTATTGCACTTCGTGACCTCGAGATTCGTGGAGCGGGAAATGTTCTCGGGGCGGAGCAACACGGACATATGGAAGCGGTGGGCTATGAGCTTTATACCAAGCTTCTTCGTCATGCAGTTCTCCTCGAAAAGGGAGAAAAGACGGAGGAAGAGAGCATAGAGTGCCAGATGGATGTGGATTTTGATGCCTATATTCCGGAAAACTATATTCCGAATGAAGAGCAGAAGCTTGAGGTGTATCAGAAGATTTCCACTATCGGAAGTGAGGAAGAAGAACTGGATTTAAAGGACGAGTTGATAGACCGTTACGGAGATTTACCGGATAAGGTGGAGAATCTTTTCCGCGTGGCGATGCTGAAGCTTTCGCTCAGTAAAATCGGTGTTTTGGAATGTAAGATTAAAAGAGGCGAGGTTCTCATGCAGTTTTCTCCGAAAGCGAAATTGGATACGGCAAAAATTCCCGTACTTGTCCGGGAGTCACATGGCGAAATACGTTTTCAGAACGGAGAAAAGCCTGCAGTTCTTTATAAAAAGAAATATTCCGGGACTCCGGAGACTGTAGAAGAAAGCATGAAAAAGGCTATGGAAATCAGTGAGTCTCTCCGGCTATGACTTCGACTTGGAACTGCATTTTGTTTTCAAAAGTATCCCGGATGAGCTAAAAATTGACATTTTTTCGATTTGAAGTAAAAAAGCGGCTCTTTCTTAAAGAAAAGTAAGAGAAATACAAGGAAAAAGGCCTTCGTTCATTGACAGTATAAGTGTAGAAAGCTATAATGCAGTCGTAAAAGGGAGTTTGTCTCTGTTTAGGAGTTTGAATACTTTTCGGACTACATTCCTTTTTCACTGAAGTATACTGTAGAAACAGTATCTCTGTAAACAAGATGCGTAAGGCATGTCCTTAGCGCTTGTTAAAACGAGCATGTGTGGATATTCGCAGTACTCGTTATAAATCATAATACGCCGCAAAGAACGGCAATCATGGAGGATGAAAAATGAACAAGAATGAGTTGGTTTCCGCTGTAGCAAAGCAGGCTGAATTATCCAAGAAGGATGCAGGCTTAGCAGTAGAGGCAGTATTTGAGGCTATTGCATCTGCTCTTGAAAAGGGCGATAAGGTTCAGCTGATTGGCTTCGGAACATTTGATGTTTCCGAGAGAGCTGCAAGAGAAGGCCATAATCCGAGAACCGGAGAGGCTATGAAGATTGCCGCTTCCAAGGCACCGAGATTTAAGGCCGGTAAGGCTTTAAAGGATCGCGTGAACTAAGCCATGCGCTTAGATAAGTTTTTAAAAGTTTCTCGACTGATAAAAAGACGGACAATAGCTAATGAAGCGTGCGATACCGGTCGAATATCTATTAACGGAAAGTTGCAGAAGGCATCTTATGAGGTGAAAGTCGGCGATGTAATCAGTATTCGTTTCGGTGAAAAACCGGTGGAAGTCAGAGTGCTTTCCGTTAAAGAACCGATACGAAAGGAAGAAGCGGAAGAGCTATTTGAGTATTTATGAAAAAGCAAGGAAGAAGAAAAAGAAGATTTTTCAGATTTGGAGTTGCCCCTTTGTTCTTAAGCTTTGTGGTAACTCTCCTTGCTATAGTCATTTTTGTTAGGGGAAACACTTTGCAGCAGCAAAACAATAAGTATCTCGCCATGGAAGAAAATCTGGAAGAAGAATTAAACAAAGAGAAACAGAGAGAAAAAAAACTGGAAGATGAGCGAGTCTACAGTAAAACCAAGGAATACATTATGGAAGAGGCGAGAGAAATTTTCGGTTTACAAATGCCTGATGAGATTATTGTTAAACCGGAGAACTGAGTACTTGGAAACGAAAGAGGATTCGTCTTCTTTCGTTTTTTTATGAGAAATTATGGAAATAGTGAAAGCGAACGGCAATTCCCGAGTCTTGGGAATTTGCTCCAACTCAATTGAGGCATTATGCAAAGCGGAACGGACAGCAAGGTATTTTTTTATAGTAAGAAAAATAATCTGATTCTTCCGGGAGATCAGGTTCTTCTGGCTTTTTCCGGAGGAGCGGATTCTCTTTATCTATTATATTTTTTGATAGAATTACAAAAACATATTGCATTTTCTTTGGAAGCAATGCATATTCATCATGGGATTCGAGAAGAGGAAGCGGAGCGGGACTTGGAATTCGCAAAAAAAAGAGCTGCGGATTGGAATGTTCCCTTTTCTTTTGTAAAGGTGGATGTCCCCCGGTATAGTAAAGAAGAGGGAAAAGGCCTTGAAGAAGGAGCCAGAATTCTTCGCTATGGTGCATTAGAGAAACGAAGAACGGAATGGGAGAGAGAAGGGGGAAGAGTGACCAAGTTGGCACTTGCCCAGCACATGGACGATCAGGCGGAGACGGTGGTGCATCACCTTATTCGTGGAAGCGGATTTTCGGGCCTTTCCGCGATGAGAAAAGAGGAAGGATTGTATATCAGACCCTTACTTTGTCTTAGGAAAAAAGAAATTAAGGAGCGACTTTCGGAATTATCTCTTTCTTATGTTGAAGACAGTACAAATGAGGATTTCTCCTATACCCGTAATTTTATCAGGAAGAAAATCATTCCTCTGATGGAGCTGGTTAACAGTCGTGCGGTAGAGCATCTTTTCGGGGAAGCGGAGCTGATGGCCGAAGTGGAAGAATACTTTTTCCGAAAGGCGGAAGCGTTTATAGAGGCTCATGGAAAAAAGGAGGAAGCCGAAATCAGTTTTTCCTTAAAGCCTTTAAAAAAAGAAGATGCTTTAGTTCGAAGGGAAATATACCGATTGGCTCTTCGTATTCTGGAGGGGAATATCATAAATCTATCCAAGGCGCATCTCTATGCCTTGGACAGTCTGATTTTTTCCGGAAACGGAAAAAGGACGGAGCTTCCCGGAGGATATTTGGGATTAATAAAAGAAAAGAAACTTTACTTCATTAAGGCAGAATGATGATTTTGCGTGTTTTTATTCATAACGAATATGGTGTTCAGGTAGACGATATTTTGTTGCCATACCGTATGATAAGGGAGGTGAGAAAGTGAAAGAACGAATCGATGTGCTCTACTCCGAGAGAGAAATAGAAGAAAAAGTCAAAGAGCTTGCGAAAAGAATAGATGAGGATTATAGAGATAAACCTTTGCATCTGATTTGTGTATTGAAAGGGGCAGCCATGTTTATGTGTGAGCTGGCTAAGCACATTCAAAATCCGAATCTGACGATGGACTTCATGGCGGTGAGCAGTTATGGGGACGGAACGGAGAGTTCGGGTATTGTCAGAATTGTAAAGGACCTAGATGAATCCATTGAGGGGAAAAATGTACTTCTTGTAGAGGATATTGTAGATACGGGAAGAACTTTGAGCCATTTAACCAAGCTTTTAGGAGAAAGAAAGCCTGCTTCTCTTGCCATTTGCACCTTACTGGACAAACCGGAGAGAAGAGAGTGCGAGGTAGAGGTAAAGTATAAGGGATTTTGGATTCCGGATATTTTCGTGGTGGGATACGGAATAGACTATCAGCAGCGCTACAGGGGTCTGCCTTATATCGGAGGAGTTCGTTTTACGGAGGAGTAGGAGGAAGGATGGGAATCAATAGGGATGCCTTGTATAGTATAGGGAAGGGCTTTTACCGGGAACCGGAAGAGAGCCCTTCTTTTTCCAAGGTAAAAATACGCTTCCGTACTCTAAAAGAAGATGTAGATAGCGTTACCCTTATTTTACAGGAAGAGAATTCTCATTTTTTTATGGCTGCAAGTGGATCTGATCATTATTTTGATTACTATGAAGCGGAAATAGAGATTAAGGATCGTCCGCTTTATTATTATTTTCAAATTCAAAAAGGAGAGGAAAAGCTCTTTTATAACCGACTAGGGGTAAGCGGAGATTTGGAAAGACAGTATGCGTTTTCTATTTTTCCTGACTTTTTTGTTCCTTCCTGGGTGAAGGGCGCCGTGATGTACCAGATTTTTGTGGACCGCTTCTATAACTCGAACGGGAAAAACAATGTAGAGGATAGGGAATATATTTATCTCGGAAGACCGGTGGAAGCGGTTTCGGATTGGAATGCAAAAATCGAACCCTTTGATGTGCATCGGTTTTATGGCGGAGACTTGGAAGGGGTTTGGGAAAAGCTGGATTACCTGGAGTATTTGGGGGTGGAGGTTTTATATTTTAATCCCTTGTTTGTCTCTCCCTCCAATCATAAATACGATACGCAGGACTACGATCATATCGATCCTCATTTGGGGGTGATTGTGAAGGACGGCGGAGAGCTTTTGCAAGAGGGGGATTCGGAAAACAGAAATGCGACAAGGTATAGCATTCGAAGTACCGACCGGGAGAATCTGGAAGCCAGTGATGCCCTTTTTAGAGATTTTGTGGCTGCTTGTCACGAGAGAGGAATGAGGGTAATTATTGACGGTGTATTCAATCACTGCGGTTCCTTTCATCGTTATATGAATGCTTCTTTCTTTTATAAGACGGGAGAGGGAAATCCCTATCCTTTAGGAGCCTATGAAAGTTATGACAGTCCTTATCGGGAGTATTTTCATTTTTTGAAAAAGGAGAGAAAGGATTGGCCTGAAAACGACAGTTATGAAAAATGGTGGGGAAATGATACTCTTCCAAAGCTAAACTATGAGGATGCGCTCTCTCTCGAGAGGGAGATTCTTTCCGTTGCCAAAAAATGGGTCAGTCCGCCTTATCACTGTGACGGTTGGAGACTGGATGTGGCGGCGGATTTAGGGCACAGCGAGGAATATAATCACTATTTTTGGCAAGCCTTTCGTAAGGCGGTAAAGGAAGCGAACCCGGAGGCGGTCATTCTTGCGGAGCATTATGGCAATCCTTCTCCTTGGCTTAGCGGTAAGGAATGGGACAGTATCATGAATTATGATGCTTTTATGGAGCCGGTAAGTTGGTTTTTGACCGGTATGGAGAAGCACTCCGACAGGGCTATGCCGGAATGCTTCGGCGATGGAAATTTGTTTTTTAACACGATGCGGTATAAGATGGCGAATATGCCGGAAAACACTGTGGATGCGGCAATGAACCAACTCTCCAACCATGACCATTCCCGTTTTTTGACGAGGACGAACAGAAGAGTGGGAAGAATCAAGAAAGAGATAGATGATGCGGCATTTGGCGCGGATACGGCACTTTTTCGTCTCGGAGCCATGATTCTCTTTACCTGGCCCGGGGCTCCCGCTCTTTTTTACGGAGACGAGGTAGGAGTCTCAGGATGGACGGAACCGGATTGCCGACGTCCTTATCCTTGGGGAAAAGAAGATATGGAGCTTTTAGATTATCATCGTTATCTCGTGTCCCATCGAAAAAACATGCCTGCTCTACGGAATGGAGCGCTTATGCTTTTGCAGGCGGGACAGAACTATGCGGTTTATGCAAGAAGCAGTGAAAAGCAGGTAGCCCTTATTGTCATTTATACGGGAGAGTCGGACTGCATACTTCCTATTCCGGTCTGGAGAGCGGGAATTACCGATAAGATGCTCATCAGAAGAATTTTAAAGACGGACTATCGAGGATATAATGCGGGACAAACCAGAAGATTTGCTAAAAACGGCTATATTGATTGCAGAATGTGGGCGAAGACGGGAAAACTGTATTTAGTTGATTTGGAAGAAGTAAACAAGAGCTTTTAAAAAGAGGCTGTAAAAAATCTTTATTATCTTGATTTTTTACAGCCTCTTTTCACTTTACTTTGACAGCGCGGTCTTCTTATTTCCACGCCCTATAGAAC
>CAUSIX010000068.1:0-7310 GCA_963531555.1 uncultured Oribacterium sp. | reverse complement strand
AGCAAAGGAAAATGCTTATGGCGCGCTTTTTGAAACTCGATAGAAACAATTTTCGGGATATTGCTTAGGGTATTCATAAAGACTCCTTTCCGCCGGTCATTTCCAGAAATGCCTCTTCCAGACTTTTTCCGTTACATTCCAGATCCTTAAGAGGCCCTTCATAGAGCAACTGTCCATGGTGAATGATACCGACTTGACTTGCCATTTGCTCTATTTCACTGAGGAGATGACTGGAAATGATGACCGTCATATTTCTTTCTTTAGGAAGAGATACAATCAACTCCCTAATTTCTTGTATGCCGGCAGGATCCAAACCGTTTGTGGGCTCATCCAGGATCAGAAGCTTTGGATTTCCCAAAATGGCCATGGCGATACCGAGACGTTGTTTCATACCCAGAGAATAACTGCTGAGCTTCTTATCCCTTTGTTCATAGAGCCGGACGGTTTTCAGTGCCGAGGCAATTTCCTCTTCTTTAACGCCCTTTAATTTCTGCACAATCTGCATATTTTCCAGTCCGCTTAAATGCCCGTAACCGCCGGGATTTTCAATGAGACTTCCGGTCTTTTGGAGAAGAGAAAGTCGATTTTGGGAATTTACTGTTTTTCCCAGAAATTGAATTTTTCCTTCGCTCTGGTGAATCAAACCCAGAATCATTTTGAGGGTAGTGCTTTTTCCGGCGCCATTGGGACCCAAAAAGCCGTAAACGCATTTTTCCGGAACAGATAAAGAAAGGTCTTTTACACGGTAGCTGTTTCCGCTTTTTTTGCTAAGATGCTGTGTTTCCAGAATATAGTTCATGATTTTTTCCTCCATGTGTTTGTTTACGAGAGGAGAATAGCGAAGGAAGCTTATGGGAACCTTGTGCGTACCTTATGTTTACCTTAAGAAATGAAAAAAACTATGGGGAAAGAGGGGGAGAAAGGCTATAGTAAGACGGGTAAGGACAGACGGCAGCAGGAGATAGAATCATGGACAAAGAACATTGTAAAATTTTGGTGGTGGACGATGAGAAAGAGCTTAGAGAGCTTTTGCAGGAACTATTAAGAAAAGAAGGATATATTTCAGTGGAGGTCGCTTCTTCTTGTAAAGAAGCGGAAGCGAAGCTTTCAGAGAATTTCTATCAGCTGATTCTTTTGGATGTCATGCTGACCGATGGCAATGGCTTTGATTTTTATAAAAAGCAAAAAAATGGAGGTCTACTTTCCGAGGTTCCGGTGATTTTTCTCTCTGCAAGGGACGAGGATAGGGCTCGTTTGCATGGCTTGGGACTGGGCGCGGATGATTATATTACGAAGCCTTTTCTTCCGGAAGAGCTTATCCTGAGAATTGCCGCCGTGCTGAGAAGAACCTGCCATTTGGAGGAGAAGGAGCAGGGTGTACAGCTTGGTGAATCGCTGGTTTCCATTGATGCAGGAACGGTGATTCGACAAGGAGAAAAGCTTTCTCTAACGGCTAAGGAACTGGCGCTTTTTTCCATTCTATACCGTAATAAGGGGAAAATTGTCACTACGGATACTCTCTGCGATGCCCTTTGGCCGGATGGGAATTTCGGATTGGAAAGCTCTTTGCTTGTGCATATGCGGCATTTACGGGAAAAGATAGAAAAAGAGCCCTCTAAACCCCTATTTCTACTGACCGTAAGGGGCCTTGGCTATAAATTGGAGATGGGAAGATGAGAGGGAATAGAGAACGGAAAATGCAGCTGATTGCTCTTGTGGTTTTGTTGACGATATTCCTACTGTTTGCAGACCTTTTGTTTTTTGGAATTTTTTTATCTCGAAACGGTATGCCTTCTTATCCCGACAGTGAGGAGATTATGGAGCATTTACATAAGGAAAATGATGGGTACCGCTTAGAGGAAGAGGAAGCCGAAAAGCTCTCCGGGGCTCGGCAATTTGCCATGCTCCTGGACAATGGAGGCAATATCCTTTGGAGTGAGTTCCTGCCGAAAGAGCTTCAAAAAAACTATACCTTACAGGATGTGGCAAAGTTTACCCGTTATTATCTGGAGGGCTATCCGGTGCGAACCTATGTAGTTCCGGAAGGCTTATTGATTATTGGGCAAAAGAAAGAGCAGATTTGGAAATATACTCTGGAATATGATGAGAATGCCATTCGAAATCTTATAGAGCTTCTACCGCTTCTTTTTCTCGCCAATGCGGTCATTCTTGTTTCCGTTCCGATATGGATACAGAAGAAACGGGCAAAGCAAAAAGAGGAAGAGCGTACGGAATGGATTGCCGGGGTTTCCCATGACATTCGAACGCCCCTTGCGATTGCTCTGGGAAATGCGGAAATGATTGCGGCTACCACGGAATCGGAAGAGATCAAAGAGCGTGCGCTAAGGATTGAGAAGCAGGGGCTTCGTCTTCGTCGCCTTGTAGAGAACCTGAATCTTTTCAGTAAGCTTTCTTTTGGCTATGGAAACTTGGAAAAAGAAAAAATCCAAGTGAGCCGTTTTCTTCGAAAGACGATTACGGAAATGCGGAATCAAACTGAGGATGAAAGGGTGCAGTTTAACTTGGATATTCCGGAAGATTTGCAGGGGCTGGAACTGTGCTTTAATGAAAATCTGATGGAAAGAGCACTGATGAACTTATTACATAACGCTGTCCAACATAATCCGGAGGGGTGTGAGATAACAGTTAAGTTATATCAGGATGAGAAAGCCCACGTGTTTCTCCATGTGGAGGATAACGGTTGCGGTTTAGAGAAAGCCGCACTGGAAAGACTGAACCGGAAAAACTATGAGTGGGAGCCCAGTACAGGTCAGCATGGCTTGGGATTAAAAATTGTAAAACAGGTAATCAGCCGTCACCGATGGAAGGTGCAGTTTGCAGAAGGGAGTCAGGGCGGATTTTTGTGTTGCATACAGATGGGATAAAAATGCTTACCAAGGGATAAAAAGTTGTAGGAAGAGAAACAAAGTATATCCGGTTGAAATAAAAAATCATATTAAATTGACTCGCATTGTGCAAAGGTCTAAGATATCCCTGTATAAGTAAAAGGAGGGTGAAAGATATGATTTTAAACAACGAGAAGAAATTGAACCCTACGACAAAGACCGCCGGTGTGGAGCAAGAGTTTCAGAAAATTGCCGGAAAAGAAGCTTCTTCGGTCTTACAGGAATTAGGCTGCACGACAAATGGAATCAGCGACGAGGAACGGGAAGAAAGACTCGCGAAATACGGCTATAATGACCTTTCCGCCATGCAGAAGCATGGCGTATTCTATTTTTTATTTCACAGTTTTACCGATGCTTTTATTATTGTTTTGCTTGTTTTGGCCATCGTTACCTTTGTTGTGGAAAGGGATATTCTGTCCGGAGTCATTATCCTGGCACTGGCCTGTATGAGTGCGGTGATTCGATTTACCCAGGATTACGGCTCCTATCTGGATATGCAGAAGCTAAAGGATATGGAGCACGATACGGTAAGAATCCGGATTCCGGGAAAGGACGGCACGGAAATAAGAGAAGTGCCGGTGGAAGAGGTGGTACCCGGGGATATACAGCTTATCGGCTCAGGAGATATCGTGTGCGGAGACCTCTATCTTCTGGAGAGTAGAGACTTGTTCCTTTCGGTTTCCGCCTTTACGGGAGAATCCATTCCGGTGGAGAAATATACCGGAGTGGATCAGAGAGTTGTCAATGCAGCGGAATTAAACAATATCTGCTTAGGCGGTTCCACGGTGAATTCCGGCACCGGAGTCGGCATCGTGGTGCGGACCGGAAAGAATTCTTATTTGGGGAAGATTTCCTCCACCATCCATACACAGAAGAAAGAAACCGATTTTGATAAGAGCCTATCGAAGATAACCAGAATCCTGATTAGCTACATGATTGTGGTGGTTCTTTTTGTATTGCTTATTAACGGCCTGGTGAAGAAAAACTGGCTGGAAGCCTTTTTATTTTCCATCTCCGTTGCAGTGGGCATTACCCCGGGAATGTTACCGATGATTGTGAACGGAACTCTTGCCAAAGGGGCAAAGTTCCTGGCAAAGAAGAAGACCATTGTAAAGAACATGTCCGCCATTCAAAATTTAGGAGCCATCGATGTGCTGTGCACCGATAAGACCGGAACCCTTACCATGGACAATGTTGTTTTGCAGAAGTATATCAATGTCAATGGAGAGGATTCCTATGTGGTTTTGAACTATGCATGGATGAATGCCTACTATTCTACAGGGGTAAAGAACTTGATTGACCGGGCTATCCTATCCTACGGTGCGGAAAGCGATGTGCAAAAATACGCCGGAGGCTATGTGAAGTCCGATGAGAGTCCCTACGATTTTGAACGTCGTAGAATGAGTGTGGTGATTTCCAATCCGGGGGGAGAACATTTGGGAGAAGAGACGGAAGAAATTCTTCCCAAACCCCAGGATGAGGTATTGATTACCAAAGGCGCTTTGGAATCCGTACTGGCCTGTTGCAGCCGAATTCGGGTAAAGAAGGAATACATGGACATTCATGAAGAAGACCATCAGAAGATCAATGCCCTTTCCGAGAAGTTAAATCATGAGGGAATGCACGTCATTGGCGTTGCCGCAAAGAGGAAAAATGCAGGAGACACCGCTGTTTTCCATGCGGAGGACGAAACGGATATGACTTTCCTGGGCATTATCGCCTTCCTAGATCCGCCCAAGCCGGATGCCAAGGAAGCCATTCACGGACTGTATGATGCAGGCGTACAGGTAAAGGTCATTTCCGGCGATGCCCCCGTTGTGGTGGAGCACGTATGTAAGCTGGTAGGCATGAAGGTAGGAGAACAAAATGCGGTAACCGGCTCCGACTTGGAAAAGATGAGTGAGGAGGAGCTTTCGAGTGTTGTAGAGAAAAAAGACATTTTCGCCCGTCTCTCTCCTATGCAGAAGCAGCGAGTGGTGGATGCTCTTCGGAAAAACGGACATGTGGTCGGCTATATGGGAGACGGCGTAAATGATGCGCCCAGTCTTCATGATGCGGATGTAGGCATTTCCGTGGACAATGCCACAGACGTTGCCAAGGCCAGCGCGGACATTATCCTCTTGGAGAAGAGCTTAACCGTCATTTTAAACGGTATCTATGAAGGAAGACGAATTTACGGGAATATCCTGAAATACATGAAAATGGCATTATCCGGCAACTTCGGAAATGTGTTCTCCGTATTGATTGCCTCGATATTCTTGCCCTTTTTACCCATGTTGCCCCTGCAGATTTTGATTCAGAATCTCATCTATGACTTTACGCAGATTGCGATTCCCTGGGACAATGTGGACGAAGAATTCCTGCAAAAACCCCATAAGTGGAACAGTGCATCCCTTGTGTCCTTTATGAATGTGATGGGTGGCGTGTCCTCCGTATTCGATGTGATGACTTTCCTGGTACTTTGGTTCCTTTTGGGCTATAACAGCCTTTCCATGCAGAACTATTTCCAGACAGGATGGTTTGTAGAAGGTTTGATTTCCCAAATCCTGATTGTGCAGTTCATCCGTACATCGAAGCGACCGATTCTGGATTCCAAGTGTGACTCCAGACTGGCACTGGCCTCAGCACTGGGCATTTTTGCGGCCATTTCCATTCCCTATCTTTTTCATAATCTGGACAATACGGTATTTACGGAAATGCCCATGGCGTATTTTGCGTATTTGCTTCTCATCCTTGCACTTTATAGTTTTACCATTGAAACAGTAAAGAAGCTGTATATTAAGAAGTATGGGGCGTGGCTGTAATGTAAGTCGCCTTTTGTCTCTTAACTGCCGGACTGCTTCATCGTAAAGGAAATAAGAATTCGCTATTTCTTTATTTAAGGCTATTTTGCGAACCGATTTTGTAAATTATTGTACAGATTAGTTTCCGCTTGTACAGGCTATTTGTGGACGGTAGAATGAGAAAGAAACCCGGTCATGTCCATGACCTTATGCTTAGGAAAAAGAATAGGAGAGAACTATTATGAATACTTTTATCTGCTATGATCGTTGTTCCACCTGCAAAAAAGCGGAGGATTTTTTAAAGACAAAAGGAATAAGCTTTCAGAAGCGTCCGATTAAAGAAGAAAATCCCACAGCAGAGGAAATCCATGCTATGCGGGAGCGTTCCGGACTTCCTTTAAAGCGTTTTTTCAATACCAGCGGAATGCTGTATAAAGAGATGGCGTTAAAAGAGAAACTTCCTAAAATGAGTGAAGAGGAACAGGAGAAGCTTCTTGCGACAGACGGTATGCTGGTGAAGAGACCGATTTTTCTCTTTGGAGATAAAGTATTGGTAGGATTTCGGGAAAAAGAATGGGAGGAGATACTGGCTTAGGTGAAGATTAAGATATTTTATTCTTAACAGGAGCACAGGCGAAGACCGAGACATCTTATTCATAACGAGTATCGTGCAGAAAGCGTGCGATATCCCATTTTACAAAACATATATTTGCAAAAACACTTTACAAAACGAATGTTCTGTGTTATTCTTCTAACTGTAAAAGCAAACAGGCGTTTACACAAAAGGAGAAAAATATGAGAATGAATTTAAAAAGTTTTGAGATATTTGTAACTTCTTTATTGATTGTTTCTTTGATTGGTGTTTTGTCTATTCTTCCGGGCGTTCGTTATGTTTGTATCGGTCTAGTTTTGGTTTCCTTGTTTTTATTATATGAGATTGATATGGAGTGGAAAAGAAGAAAGAAGAAGGCTGTTTTTTACAAAAAGATGGAAAGAATTATAGCTAGAAGACTGAAAGAGGATTAGAACACGGATTTATCTCTCATCCCTTTTTCTTTCTATCTCCCATTTCCCCTGTCTCTCGTTTCAAGTCCATTACATGGGATATCACATACTCTGCGAGCGATACTCATTAAGAACAAGAAAAAGCTGCTCGTATCGAGCAGCTTTTTCTTATCTTTTATTCCGCTGCAATAGCACCGGTGGGGCAGGGCTCTTCACAAGCACCGCAATCGATGCAAGTATCCGGATCAACAACATACTTTGTCGGACCCTCGGAAATAGCTTCTACAGGGCATACTGCTGCGCAAGCACCACAGCTTACACACTCATCACTAATTACATGTGCCATATTCATTCCTCCTTAGATAAATAGACCATATACTTTACTCCTAGTAAAGTTCTCTTCATTCTAATCCATTTCAGAATCATTGACAAGAATTTCTCGAATTTCTCATGTTCAAAATAAGAAGCAGAATAGTTCTGATTTTTGTGAAGAGCTTATCGAGAGGGAAGCGGAATTTGAAGATTATAGTTACCTTTCCATATTTGGCCAATTGTATAAACCGGGAGTTTGACAGTTAATTAGTTCCAAAATCTCCTCAGGCCTTGAAAAGCCTGT
>CAUSIX010000067.1:0-7371 GCA_963531555.1 uncultured Oribacterium sp. | reverse complement strand
CGGACACAAGATCCTTAGTCTTGCCTGTCTGCCATTCCAGCACTCCCGCGCAACAAATGGTATACTACCATAATGTTCCACGACATGCAAGAACTTTTTCACAGAAGATTTTCTCAAAAATAAAAATTATTTTGCGTCTTCCACATGCTTTTTCTTGGCTCCACTGCTTCTTCTCCGAACATTCTTTTTCTTCTCCGCTTTTTCCTCGGAAGCTTTGTCCGTTTCCGCCTTCTTTTCCACATCGGAAGTTGTATTCACTTCCGCCTGTTCTTTTTGCGAGTTCTCTTTTTTACTCCTCTTCTTTCCTCTTTCTGCTTTAGTTTCCGTCTCTTCCGTCTTCAGTTTCTTGGCTTTTGCCTCTTTTATTTTGCTTTCTTTTCTTTGGGTTTCTTTTGACGAATTGTTCTCCGTAATTCCTGATTCTTTGTCCTGCTTTTTTTCGCCTTCGACACAGAGCTTATCGACGTTTGCTTTTTCTTTTACTCCTGCATGATTCTTTCCGCTTCTTCTTCTCCTTTGTTTCTTCGTTGTGCCTTCCGTTATTATTTCTGATTTAGTATCCGAGGATTCACGCTCTTCCACAGAGTTTTCTTTAGTTTCCTCTCCTACTCTTATCATGGACTTCGTAATCGGATCCCACATAAACTGAATCTGATTCTGTGCTTTTTTCTGCAAGAAACTTTTATTAGGATTTTCTTTATGTATGGAAGTAGTATTTTCTTCTTTATCTTTAGCTTCAGCACTTGCCTTCGAATCCTCCAAGGCGTTTTCTGCATTTTCCTCTATTTTTACCTGGTCACTCGCATCTTCAAAGGTAATAGCAATTTCAGAGCCTGAATCCGCTTGGGGAGTCGCATCTCCCGCATTTATGGCAAGAACGATATCATGTAATGCCGAAAGCTGCTCTTCCTCCACCAAGGATTGTAATTCTTCCGCTTCTCTTCCCTCTTCCGATAAATCAGTCTCTGTCTCCGGCTTAGCCAAAGGATTCGGAAGAATTTCAACAGGACTTAAGTTTTTACTTAAATCATAGTTTGCTTGTTTCCGCCTTTTCCAAAAATTATTTCTGCTGAGAGTGGGTCTTGTCGGAATATTGTTCATCGTTTCAAACGCTTCCGTCAGTAGCACTTTTTGACTTCTCTCCTTGGCTCTTCTTATTCTCGAATCATCATTGGCAACAGAATGAAGAAAGCACTCTTCTATGGTTTCACCCAAAAGAATTTCCGCACCTCTAAGGCTGTGCCAAAAATCTCTGACCGCCGCATAGCCCTTATCCTTGGAAACAATGCAAATTTTATCTCCCGTATCAAGAAACATGCCTGTAGTCGACGCAATATACATATCCAATGCATTACTGTGCTGCTTTAAAAGCTTCACCATCCTGACATGTACATTCTTAGCCTTTAAATCATCGACTACTCCCTTACTTACCGCCGAATTTTCGTCACTATAATACACCACAAGGGTGTCATTTTCATCCAGATACTCCACTCCTTGAAAACCGCTGGCATGCGTATTTTCAAAATCCACTAAAATAATCATTTTTTCTCCTTCCAAGGGAAGTGCTTTATTTGCTACATTCCCTCATCGGGATTATCTTGAGATAGAAAACTAAAGAAATCACTATCATCCAATTTTCGTAAGATAAATTTCGTCTTTTCCAAAGGATACGGTACTTCCTCTTCCTTACAATACAAAACCTCCGCTATCATCACTACCGTTTCCGCATTTTTCTGTTTCTCGCTCGGAACAAGTACAAAGTCGCCTACGACCACATTATCTTCCCTGCTTCTGAAATAATACGTTTTTCCATTCGGTTGAAAAATACAGGAAAGATAAATGTATTCCCCACTTTTTACACCGTGATGATACAATCCGGAGTCAAACATCGCCCCGTACACCCCATAGTATCCTAATGTCTTATGAAAATCCTCCAAGAAATCTTCCCAATCATCGGGGAGTCCATAGCGATCATAAGTTCTTTTCAAAATTCTCTTTGTTCCATTCCGAAAAGAGAGACAGATACTTACCCTGGCTGCATCTTCCTCTTCGTAAAGCTGATCTTCATCCTCAAAATTACTAAAGTAGCGTTCAATGTTTCCTAAAAGATAATCCGCTATATTCGTTATATTGTACTCGTGCTTTACCGTATAAACATCATTGGCAAACTGCTGATAGACAAGTTTCTTGTCCTTTCCGGAAAGAGATAAACGTTCTCTATATTCCACTTCAACATAATCTTCTTCTCCGGTAACAGGATTCCAATGAACTTGTTCCCGATAATCTCGCATTTCCATAGTAAATTCGGAAACGCCGTCGAAACGGTAATTGTCCATTTCTTCCGTAAGCTTTGCAATAGCCCCAATGAGTCTGCTCCAGTCCTTGGGAAAATCATTCAGCCCCTGAAATTCCTTGGCCTCCCTGTTTACCTCTTTATAAAGAAGATACCAACGAGAAGACAGCGTTCTTTCTTTACTCCTATCCTGCTTCTTCTCATGAAAATATTGTTCTTTCCAACGATAAAGATTCAAGTTCTCTAGTTTATCCAAAAAAGATTGCGCCCTCTCTCTGGATACATTTAAAACAAGAGAAGGACCGTTTTCATACTCTGTACTGTCATAGGAATATTTCAATCTTCCGTTTTTCATCCAGATGTTCAGAGAGCTTTCTCCTACACCGAACCCATCCAGTTTTAAATTCAAGTATTCCAGCATGACCTTCTCCTTTCACTAGATAAGCCTATTATACAATATTTCGCCTACTTGGAAAGAATTATCTAAAAGAAAAAGTCTAGGTTTTTAAGCCTTTTGGCTTAAATCCTAGACTTCCAAAATAGCGACGAGGATGGGACTTGAACCCACTCAAAACGGCTCTAGCGTGGCTAAAACTCTAACTTTTTCAAATTCGTGGTCAATTTCGTGGTCACCTTGGTCATATTTTACCCTGTTTTGCGTGAGATTATTCTACCACCTCGATGCTACTATCTCTTCCTATTAGAAGAGATTTTATAGGATCGTACACCCCATCAGCTCCCACATAGTCAAAACCTTCGCCTTTCGTTTTTTTGATTTTTACATCCGTGGCCATTAAGCCGGACTTAGTTAGATAGTACCACTTGCCCTTGTCCTGCAACCACTGAGAAGAAAGCATACCGCCATCCTCTCCCAAGTAGTACCAGTCGCCTGCGGATTTGAACCATCCCTTAATCATTTTCCCGGAATCATCGAAAGCATACCAACGGCCGTTGATATAGCTCCATTGTCCTTTTACAGGAACGCCGGACTCGTCATAGTAAAACCAAGACTCTCCTTCTTGCTTCCATCCAGTAAATAGATTCTTTTGGTGTTGATTGCAAGCTGTATAAGCCACCCACGATACAAAGATTTGACACCAATAAACCCCATTCATGCCGTACCACTCGCTGTACTTGGTGAAATTGTTCATGCCGGCATTTCCCGTCTTACTGCCAAGGTCTTTATTACTTCCCTTTTCAAGGTATCCCACCTCTTCCAATGCGGCTTGGATAAATTCATCTACTGAACAAGTATCTGCATCGAAGAACGGTCTTCCGAAGCCGTCTATGCTTCTAACCTTTCCGGGAAAGAATGTATAGGTCTTAATGACTACAGCACCGCCATTTGTTACTACACCCAGAGCGGAAGAGGTGTTCCCCTCTACTGTTTTGATAACATATTGGCCACTCTTAAGCTTTGTGACTTCGATTACAATCCCTACATGGGCAACTCGATTTTTCACCTTACTGAAGAAATAGACTATATCCCCACGCTGAGGCTCTTTGTAGTATCTACCATGCTTTACGAAAAAGCCTTTCCCATCGACCGTGAAAGAGGTATACCCACCGCCTAAAAGCTTCCGTCCTCTTTGGTAGCTATTCATTTTTTGCTCCTTTCCAAATAAAAAAGGGCAATACATTTCTGTACTGCCCCTAGTGGATGCCGGTGTCCTTATCTCTTTCGTGGAATAGGACTCGGAGAATTATCAGCCGCATTCCCAGTCAATCCGATTCCCGGGCCCGTAGTCTTATCGGGATTCGGTGTCACTCCCGGGCCGTGCCCCTTATCCTCTTCACCTTTACCGTGATTGTAGCCTAACGGGCCTCGAGTGTTATCCACCTTGCCTTTGCTCGGTACCGGAACTTTCTGCTCCTTCTCGTCTTCTCTCATGCCCTCATAAACTCCACTTGCTTTTCTACCTGTAATCATTAATTTCTCCTCTCTTAATTAAAAAGTTGTTTATGTACTTGGTTAGCACCGGTAGATGCCAAACCACTTACAATTCCGATTGCGATCGCATTGATAACATCTTTTGCTGGAAACTCCGGCATTGTCATCATGGCGATAACGCCTAAGACCGCTCCGATAACACCGCACACAACAGGGATGTACTTGTCATTAAGCGTATCTACCGCTTTCCATCCCATACCTACGAGGTATGCAATAACTGTAATTCCTACTACTGATGTAATTCCAAAATCCATTTTTCTTTCTCCTCTCTTTCTACCGTGAAAAATCATGCTTTCTTAATCTCTCTTGATACTGCTCTTTGATGAAACTGCTCGTAGGCTCTGTAACGCCGTTTTTAAAATCTGAGTGCTTTACGCAGTAGTCATCATAGGCATTAATATCGGCCAGTGCTTGGTCAAACCGTCCTTTACTAAGCTTTTTATCCTCTTGCAGTTCATCACCAAATCTAAGAATCCGAACCCGTGCAGAAATAGCTACATTTTTGTCAAGCTTCTTATCTGTGTTCACTATCTTTTCATCAAGGGCATCAATTCTATCTGACATATCCTGCTGGATACTCTCGAGCTTTTTGTCAAGGGCACCAATTCTTTCAGACATCTCCTTTTGTGCCTGAATTATGTCAGCATTTATCTCTCTCCCTATGAAGGAAAGAATTATGCTCCAGGGCTTTTTCCCTTGCGGAGCATACTTCTGCGCCAATGTGAAAATCCCTGCGGTAATCCAACAAAGCGATGCCAAAATGGTATTTAAATCCATAAGGCTGAACAACGCATTAAAATCTATCATTCATCTCTTGCTCCTTCCTCGGCAACTATACGCAGAATCTCATCCTCCTGCTCTTTCGTAATCCACCGCTTTTTTACCGCAACATTGAGAATTCTTTTATTTAAGTTCTTTTCCATTGCAAGTCCTTTTAAATACTCAAACATTACACACCCCCTAACGCATCAAGAACCAATGTGTCAATCACCTCTTTCAGCTCTGCATTTTTTCTTGTAAGCTCTGCAATCTGCTCTGCCGGTGTAGGGATGTATTCTGCAGGAGCCTCTCCAACACGGACAGTTTCTACCTCTCCGTGCTCGTTCTTGTCCTCTTTCGTATCTACGTTGTAAAACACTCCGTCTTTTACAATTGCCGGGAGCTGAACATCATACTGCGAAGACTCTTTCGCATAAGCTGTCGCTCCGTAAATCGCTCGTGCGGCCATATCCGCTTCGGTCGGATTGTCGAACAAGGTAATTGTCATCACCTCGTGCTCGCCCGATTCAGAATTGGGCTTAATCAGTGCAAAATCTCGTTTCATTTCTTCTCCTCTCTTTTTGGTATATAAAAAGAGGAAGCTCCGCTATGGAACTTCCCCTAAAGGACTGTGATACTTTATTTACTTATAAATTTCACTCCGGTGTCCTACCGATAACGCGTACACAATAACTTCTGTGTCCAGTATCTCGCAAATAACTCGATAGTCTCCTATCCGATACCGCCATTGTCCACTCTTATCCCCTATTAATCCCTTCCCTTTTGCTCTGGGATTATCTGTTTTATCAGCATTTTTCTCTAACCAATTGATGATAAGTTGCTGTGTGAATTTATCGAGCTTCTTTATGTCCTTCTCAGCTTTTTTACTAAAGACTAGCCTGTACATTACTCAATCCCCAATCTTTCCTTCATTTCATCAAGTGTATAGGTCGTAGGGTCTTTTTTGAATTCATCAACAGCTTCTCTGTATACCTTTAAATCGTATTCGTCCTCAATTCGTTCAAGAACGGTGTTACGGATAAATTCGGACAATGTCATGCGATTGCTCTTCGCATAAGACTTAAACAGCTTTTCATCTTCATCGGATAATCTTAATGATACAGTCATAAGCACACCTCTCTTTCTGTATTACAGATTAATACAAACAGCAAGAGAAGTCAATATCGGTTCATTCTCTCAAATAAGTAAAATTAATTCAAGAAAGTTTCTTCAGAATATCTGCTCTTTCTCTCCTCCGCTTCCTCATTCTCCTTCGGTCACGCTTGACCATCTTTCTTGCTCTTCGGTTACTCGCTTCTATCTCTTCCGGAGTATAAAATTCCTTTTCAAAATCATCCCATGTAAAGTCAGATATGGCTGAATTATTCATACTCTACCTCTTTCTAGTGAAAGTCTCTTTTCAATTCTAAAAAATATAGTATTCACAGAAAGAAGTCAATAATTTATTAAGAACCGTCATTCATTGCTGAACCCCAAGCGATATAGATACAGCCGGTACCGCCTTTACCTGCAACAGACGGTCCTCGAGGTGCAACAACGCGGCGGCCCCCCCAGCCCCGTGTTTCTTCATAGGGGTATACCCTACTACCACCTCCGCCGCCTCCTAATCCATTAGTTCCGTCTAGGGGTAGTTTATGATTTATAAGCCAAATTTCGGCATTTCCTCCGCCTCCCTCACCGCCGCGTCCGGCTTGTCTGTAGAAATAATACCCGTCTTCTAAAGTCGGCTCCATTATGTCTGGAGCTGATGGAGATTCTTTTTTAGGAAAACCGACCGATGCACGTGAGCTAACCGCACCTCCGCCGCCTCCCGAGTATAAAACGCCATTAAATCCTCGAGTTGACGTGCCCTGTCCTTTTCCGCCTGATACAAGGGGTAGTGTTGCTGGATTATCATAGGTTGCACTTACAGCACCTTTTCCGTTAGAGCCATTTTCTCCACCACAACCGCCTATTCCATAATAATAATTATCATGTAGTATATAGCCTCCTCCGCCGCCACTTCCTCCATCACCACCAGATGCGTATGTTTCATACCGCTCACTGTAATTGTATTCCGCTCCCCCCGATAATGAACTAGGGCTATAGAGCTTTTTAGACATTTTTCCACTTTCAGCTTTACTACCATTTAGTACAGTAGCAGAGCCTTGCTCACTAGGAACAACCCAAGGAAGCTGTTGTCCAGGTGTAACATCCATATAGTCGGTAGTGAAATAACCGCCTCCACCTCCGCCTCCAGTTCCCACACGGCCGTTAAACTGCGTTCCTGCGCCGCCATGCCCAACAAGGATGTATCTTATTCTTCTTACGCCATCCGGCACAGTCCATACTCCGGCACCGGCAGACA
>CAUSIX010000066.1:0-7421 GCA_963531555.1 uncultured Oribacterium sp. | reverse complement strand
ATGCAAATGCCTTCCCGAAGGAGCATGGTGAGAACCCTCTGTAAGAGGTTATAGCTTATGACTCCGGGGAAAGCCTCCTCGCAAAGCTCCGGGGCACTTTTCTTTAAATTCTCAATCAATCGGACAACTTCCTGTCTGGTCATCAGCTCGTAGGAGTGTCTTTTAATGGTCTCCGAAAGATGAGAAAGCATAACCGAAAGCGGATCGATAACCGTATAGCCGTAAAGTTCCGCCCTTTCCCTGTTTTCCGGACGAATCCACTTCGAAGGAATACCGTATGCCGGCTCAATCGTTTCAATCCCGTCAATGCTATCTTCCGCATCTTCCGGTTCCAGCGCGAGCATATAATCGGTCAGGATTTCCCCTTTCGCAATTTCTTCCCCTTTCACCTTGATACTGTACTCATTTGTACCGAGGCCGGAAGAATCTCGGAGTCGGATGGAAGGAACGACAAAGCCCATATCCTGCGCATACTGCCTTCGAAAAACCACTATTCTCTGAATCAGTCTGCCTCCCACCGATTCATCCGCAAGAGGAATCAGACTGTAGCCGAAATCCATTTCTATCGGCTCGACCTGCAAAAGATTGTAGACATTGTTCACATCCTTATAGTAATCTTCTTCACTCTGCGCTTCCGCTTCGCCATTTCCTTCCGCTGCACCGGAAGCCCCTTCCTCCTCCATTGAGGAAAGGAGACCTTCCCCTTCGATTCTCCCGTAATCCGGCTCATCCTTGATTCTCTTCTCGAGGAAGTATCCTGCGAAAATAAAGCCTCCCGCCACGGGAATAATCTGAAGAAGCGGCATACCCGGAATAAGCACAAGAACCATCATGGCAATTCCCGTAATCATAATAGCTCTGGGCTGTTGCGTAAACTGTCTCGAAACATCCTCGTTTAAGGAGCCTTCCGAAACCGCTCTCGTTACAATCATTCCGGTTGATACGGAAATAAGAAGAGAAGGAATCTGTGCTACAAGACCGTCACCTACCGTAGCAATGGAATAGGTGGAAAGTACGGTTGACACGGGTTGCCCCGATTGAATAATTCCGATAATACTTCCGCCAATCAGATTGATTGCCGTAGTGACGAGAGACATGATGCCGTCTCCCTTTACAATCTTCGTAGCACCATCCATGGAGCCGTAGAAATCCGATTCCATCTGAATCTTCTGTCGTCTCTCTCTGGCCTGTTTTTCCGTGATCATCCCGGAGGAAAGATCCGCATCGATGGCCATCTGTTTACCGGGCATCGCGTCCAGCTTGAAACGTGCCGCCACTTCAGACACACGTTCCGCGCCCTTCGTAATAACAATGAATTGCATGAGGACGATAATCAGATAAATAATTAAACCGACTACTACATTTCCCCGTACAACGAAGTCTCCGAAAGCCTTGATAATGGCTCCCGAGGATCCTCCTCTCGTTAAAATGTTTCTCGTTGTGGATACGTTGATACCTAAGCGAAACAAGGTGGTAATCAAAAGAAGGGAGGGAAATATAGAAAGCTCAAGGGGTTCCCTAATCGTCATGGTAATGACCAGAATCATCATGGAAATCGCCATATTAATCACAATGGCCACGTCCACAAGAGCCGGCTCCAAGGGAATAATTAAAAGCAATATGATCACCAGTACAAAAAGTACTACTGAATTTTGCAAGATTCGTTTAAGCATTTCTATTTTCTTCCTTCGCTTTTTCTAAAATATCCTGTCTATTTTCTTTGCGATAAATGTAAACCAAGATTTCCGCTATGGCAGCGTAAAAATCACCGGGGATTTCCTGCCCCACCTTACACTTCGGATACATCGCTCTGGCAAGAGGTTTGTTTTCAATAGCGGGTACATGATGATCTTCTCCCACCGCTACAATCTTCAGTGCCAGCTCATCCATCCCTTTAGCAAGGACAATGGGGGCCTGATTCTTATCCGGGTCATACTTTATAGCAATAGCCAAATGCTCCGGGTTTCGAATAATGACATCCGCATCGGGAACCGCTTGCATCATCCTTTGATTTGCTCTGGAACGCATCAGCTGACGAAGCCTTCCTTTAATTTCCGGATTTCCCTCCAATTGCTTGTACTCGTCCTTCACTTCCTGCTTAGTCATCTTAAGATCGGTCTCATACTGCCATTTCTGGTACATAAAATCGAAGAAAGCAATGACCAAAAACACACCGCAAATTCGGGTAATCAAGTCAAACATCATGCTCATCAGAGAAATGCTGGAATTATGAATATCCATTCGTATCATTTTCGCAATGGGAATCATGTCCGCCTTCAAAAGGGAATACAGGAAATTAATGAGGATCAATATTTTTACTATATTCTTGATAAGCTCTACTAAATTTCTTCTTGAAAATATTCTTCCAAGACCTTTCGCAGGATTTAATTTGGAGAGCTTGGGACTCAGGAGTTTAAAACTGATGTTAAAGCGGGTTTGTACAAGACTGGCAAGAACTCCTAGAGTCATGGTAATCAATAAGAGCGGCAAAGCCGACTTTACAAAAATCCACAGGAAGTAATAAAAAATACGGGTGGACACCGGTTCTCTTTCTTCCACTAACTGCAGAATAAAAGAAAGAAAATTTCGCAGGTCTTTATAAATCAGGGGAATCATAAAACGGACGGTATAAAACACGCCGAAAAGGACTACTACAGTAACCAGGTCCTTACTTTGAAAGACATTACCCTCTTTCCTCGCATCCTTCCGCTTTTTTTCGGAAGGCGCCTCGGTCTTCTCGCCGTCAGCCACAATCTTCCTCTCCTTCTTTTCCTCTTATCTTCTTACGCATTCTTATTGCACATTCTTATTGCATCTTTTATTCATCTCTTATTACGTAATCCGATTTCTTATTCTTAATGCCCCCTCTTATTGTTCCCTCTTAGTGTACTCAAAAATGGGAAAAACTTCTATAGGCAAAATTACCATTTTTAATTATTTTTTAATATATTATTTTAATGTTTAAGATATATTTTTAAAAACTAAGCTATTTTTTTGCCCTTTTCTCTCCCTTCTTCAAAGTAGGGCAAGTACTTTTTGAAGAGTAGAAAAGGCATTTTGGATATAGTCGTTCATCTTGTCGGAAATCGGAACGAGCAGAAAATAAATCAAGAGAAATCCGACCGCAATCTTCAACTGAAAGTTGACCAAAAAGATATTAATCTGGGGAATAATCCGCATAAGAATTCCCAGAGCAAGTTCCGTCATCAGCTCTATTCCCATAAAGGGAAATGCCAACTCAAGACCCATTTTCATGGAAGAAACAAAAAGACCTATCATGAGTTTCGGCATTAAAAGCGTTCTTATGGAAACTTCTCCGAAGGGGTGCTGGTCGATACTCCTAAACAAAATCTCCAGGAAACGAAGATGGCCGTTCATCGTAATGAAATACAGCAGTAGAAAGCTGTAAAAAAGGCCGGTACTGACCGTAGCCTGAGCCCGACTTTGCGGATCGAATACCTGCGACATACTGAGCCCCAAAGAAAAATCAATTACCGAAGTGGCAAAACGCAGAGAAAGAAAGCAAAGGTCCATAGCAAAACCGAGGCAGAAGCCCATAAACAATTCTTTCAAAAGGAGAAAGCCGTACTCGAGAAAACTTGTCGGTACGACTCTGAGCACGCCTCCCGTATAGCTGTAGCAATAAAAAGACAAGACCAAAATAAAGGCAGCTCTCGCTCTTTGCGGATAATTGACTCTGCCGAATATCGGATTAAAGGCTATTGCCCCGCTCATGCGCATGACGATAAAAGAAAATAAGAGAAGCATACTATCCTCCCGCTACCAAGCCTAAAATCATGGTAAAAAAGTCCTGCATGGTTTTCAGGAGAGTGCTTCCGAGAAGAGAGAGCAAAACAATGATGGCAATCAGCTTAGGTACAAAGCTCAAGGTTTGCTCATTGATAGAAGTCGCCGCTTGAAAAATAGCCACCACAATTCCTAAAATCATACTGATTAAAAGAAAAGGCAGCGCAATACGAAGCGCCAACATAAAGGTTTGATTCATGATATCTAAAATCTCATTGCTGCTAAGCATAGCTACCCCTTTCCATTCCTTGCCGCATTTTCACTCCGACTCCGTAGTTTTCCTCTACGAAGTTTTCGGACACTTTCCTTTTCCGTAAGTCCCCCGTCTTCTAACGGAAGCTGTGCACCATACTGGAGAAGAGAAGATTCCAACCGTCTACCGTAATAAACAGGAGCAGTTTAAAAGGCATGGAAACCATGGCAGGCGGAAGCATAACCATACCCATGGCCATGAGCGTGGTGGAAACAACGACATCGATGAGTAAGAAGGGAAGATAAATTAAAAACCCGGCAGTAAAACCTCTCTTCAGCTCGGAAGTCATAAAAGCCGGAACCACCACGGTAAGCGGATACGCTTTAGGATCCTTTTTCAGCTCTGTCTTACTCATGGAAACAAAGCGCTCCAGGGTTTTTTTCTCGGTGTTTCGCAGCATGAATTCCTTCATGTCCTCCCCCATCTTGTCCAGTGCCTGCTCCTGTGTAATATTTCCCTTCTTATAAGGCTCATACGCTTCTACATTGATTTTGTTAATGGTGGGAGCCATGATATAGAGTGTCAGAAACAGGGCGATACCGGCCAAAACCATATTGGGCGGGGTCTGCTGTACGCCCATCGCATTTCTTGTAAAGGATAAGATGATGATGATTCTGGTAAAAGAAGTCATCATAATAACAATAGACGGGAGCAGTGCCACCAAGGTCAGGAGATAAATCAATTCCAGGGTAGGCACGGACCCGCCGTTTAATCCGCTTAATAAATCATTCATCCGGACTCCTTTCCGAAACTTGCTCGAAGTTTAACTCCTCTTGACTTCTATTTTCCTTCTTCCTACGGAAAATAGCCGAAAAATCTCCTTCTCTCTTTTTCCTGAGGAAGGGTAAAAAATCCTCCAACATTCTTCCCTCTATCGGAGAAGGCGGTTCTTCATATTCTTCCTTTAACTCTGTAATGAGTTGTACGCCTTCCGGTCCTGAACCCAGAAGTAGACAGCGGTCCTCCTTCTCTAAGCGAAGAATAAACAGCTGTCTGTCCTGTGCAATTTGAATTTGATCCACGACTTTCATATAACGACCTTTTTGAAAGGCCTTGCCGTACTTTCCGATAAAACGGCTGAGAGCAAAGGCTCCTAAGCCGAAAAGACAGAAGAGAAGAAATCCGGATACCAGGGAAATACTATCCTCCGTAAACATTATAAGCACTCCTCATTGATGTCTTTCTTCAAAATTTCCGTAATACGAATACCAAAGTTATCCTCTACAACTACAATATCTCCTCTTGCGATACACTCTCCGTTCACATAGAGATCCGCCTGCTCTCCCGCCATCTTGTCCAAAACAACAAGAGAGCCTTGCGTGAATTCCAAAATATCCTTTACCAGCTTTCTGGTTCTTCCGATTTCCACCGAAATCTCCAGAGGAACTTTCATAAGCAGTTCACGGTTACTGGAATCTTCTTCCTTTTCCTGTTCATCCTCTTGAAACTCTCTGGAATTTAAGGGTTTAATTACGCTCGGTTCCGCCGCCACTTTCCCGGACTTACCGCCCTGCAAATCTCGAATGAGTTCCATCATTTGATTTTGAGATTGTTGCATCTGCGTTAGAAGCTGCATAGTCATCGGATCCATCATTCCTCCCATAACCGCTCCCGGCATAGCTCCGCCGGAAGCTGGAGTATACATTCCGTTAACCCCCGCCATTGTAGAGGGATTCTGTACTCCGCCGGACATACTTTGTGCAGCGCTTGACGGATTCTCTGCTCCGGCTGACGGATTCTCTGCTCCGCCGGATGGACTCTCTGCTCCGGCTGACAGATTCTCTGCTCCACCGGACGGATTTTCTTCTCCTGCCTGCTTTTCCAGAAGACCTGCAAGAAGAGCGTCAGCCTGCGCCTGATCCATCTTTCCTGAACTTGCACTTTCTTCCGGAGGCACTTCCTTCTTTTCCGAAACAGCGGAAGTCTCTTCGGACACTTCCTCTTTTTCTTCTTTAGGCTCTTCTACGGGCGTTTCGGAAGGAATGTACTCATCATCGTCCTCTTCCATCATGCCGTACTGTTCCTTGAAGGGCTCCAAAAGACGCTTCACAAGATCTACCGACATAATATTGATAAATTCGCTCTTCAGCTTTCCTTCAATTTCCAAGGTAAAGCGAATCACGACATTTTCTCCGCTGCCGTCAAAATACTTATCTTTAAAGACATTGCCATCCTCTATTTCGTAAGACAGCGGTGTGGAAATATTTACCGTAGTCCCCAAAAATTCGGATAATGCCGTAGCGGAGGATCCCATCATCTGGTTCATTACCTCTCGAATGGCACTGGCATTGATTTCATCCATGACAAAATCTTCTTCCGAAATTTCCGCGCCCATCATCATGGATACGATGATACGCACGTCATTACGGGAGAAGAGCATAACACTTTTTCCGTTCAGTCCCTCAATATACGAAATCTCTACACCGACTGCAGGTTCCAAATCATGGAAGTCAAAGCCTTCCTTTGTCTTTACCTGGACAACCGGGGTAGTAATGTTCACCTTTGCACCCAGAAGAGTGGATACTGTCGTTGCCGATGCCCCGAGGCTGATGTTCATTATCTCGCCGATGGCATCGATTTCCATTTCATTGAAGCGGGTGGCACTCATCAATCATACTCCTTTGTTTTTCCCCAAAACGAGCTTAAACACCTTACGATGTCTCTCGCTACGCACTACGATCATTTTCTTTCTTTTATTTACCGATGTCCAGAGCCCTTTGCGCCATGGTTTTCATCGCGTTCAGTGCCGTAACATTGGCTTCATAAGAACGGGTAGCCGACATAGAGTCTACCGTCTCTTTTAAAATATCTACATTAGGATAATTTACATATCCGTCCGCATCCGCATCGGGATGGTTCGGGTTATACACTCTCTTCATTTCCCGATCATCACTGATTACACTCTGCACTCTGACACCTGCGTGTTGACCTCGGAAGCCTTTGCCGTTTGCCGCATTTCTAAGCGCTTGCCGAAAAGAACGGTCACCGTAGCTTTCCAAAACAACATCTTTCCTTTTGTAAGCTCCGCCGCTTTCCGTCCTTGTGGTATCCACATTGGCAATATTTTCCGCCGCAATGTCCATTCTAACCCTCTGTGCACTAAGCCCGGAGGCGCTGATATCGAATGAATTCAAAAATGACATAGTCTTCCTCTACTCTCTTTAAACACCCAAAATAGTTTTCACCGTGGAGGTGATACGCTCTGCATTAAAGGGCTTTACCACAAAGTCCTTCGCGCCCGACTTAATGGCGTCCACAACCATGCTTTCCTGCCCCATTGCCGTACACATCACTACCTTCGCATCGGGATGCACTTCTCTGATCTTCTTTAATGCCTGAAGCCCATCCATGTTCGGCATAG
>CAUSIX010000065.1:0-7507 GCA_963531555.1 uncultured Oribacterium sp. | reverse complement strand
GGAAAAATCTGGGAGACAGTGCATACAGAAATGATCGTCTTTTTCTTCAATCCCCATATCTGGAATCTTTGGACGATGTTTTAAAAAATGAAGATATTCAAGGAGAGAATCGTCTGGGGACATTGGAAATCCCGGTAAAAGATATTGCGGGTACGAAGACGAAAGCAAGACAGCAGTCATTTGCCAAAAACTTTATGCCCATTTTAGGAGCCAATACGGAGTTTGCGAGCAAGTGGGCGGCGCTTTATGATTCCGTCCAGGAAGAAGGGGTAAGAGAGCCCATTCTGGTATATGAATATATGTATAAGTTTTATGTTCAGGAGGGGAATAAACGTGTATCCGTAAGCCGTTTTAACGGTGCGGTTTCCATTCCCGCTACGGTCATTCGCATTTTGCCTAAACGTACGGAGGAGAAGGAAAATAAGCTTTACTATGAATTTGTAGAATTTTATAAATGCAGCGGACTTTACAGCATTCGTTTCTCGGAGATGGGGGCTTACGATCGTTTTTCTCAATTTTTGGGAATGAAGAGCGGTGAAATATGGCCATCCGAGCTCTGTACGGATGTTCGTTCCGCTTATTCCCGTTTTTCCGAGCTGTACTTTACCATGGGAGGAAAGAAGCTGGGAAATACGGGAGGGGATGCCTTCTTTTTATACATTAACTTTTATGGCTTGGAATCCATTCTGGAAAATTCCACGGAGGAAATAAAGGAGAAGCTGGAAAAGCTCTGGAATGAGTATAAAAAATCCGCCGGAGAAGTAGTTCTGGTTCAAAATCCGGAGGAAATGAAAAAGACTTCGGGATTTTTTGACTTTTTTTCCGGAGGAAGCAGTTATACAGAAAAATCCGCTTTAAAAATCGCCTTTTTATATGAAAAAACAATTGATAATTCCACATGGGCTTATTCCCATGAACTTGGGAGAAATGATATTCAGGAAAAATTTCATCATCGTGTTGAAACCAGGTGCTGGCAAGGTTGCTGTACGGACGAAAAACTGCAGGAAGGAATCCAGGAAGCGGTTCTTTGGGGAGCAAAGGTGATTTTTACTACAGCTCCGTTTATGGCGCAGGAAAGTGTGAAAGCGGCTCTGGAATATCCGGAGCTCTATATTTTAAACTGTTCCGTAAACACTTCCTATAATTCCATTCGCACTTATTACGGGAGAATGTATGAGGCCAAATTTTTAATGGGGGCTCTTGCCGCATCAATTACCGATGGAAATGATCTGGGATATGTGGAACAGTTTCCGTTATACGGGACAGTGTCCAATATCAATGCATTTGCTATCGGAGCACAATTTATCAATCCGTGGGCAAAGGTGCACTTATCCTGGAGCGGACTGATTAACGCAAATTGGAAAGAGGAGTTTCGCAGGAAAGATATTCATACTATTTCCGGTCCCGAATTTTCAAAACCTTTTGAGCGTTCAAGAGAGTTTGGACTTTATATCAGCAGTAATGGAGAAGTGGGATTTAATGTTGCCGCTGCAGTCTATAACTGGGGAAAATATTATGAAATTATTATTCGCTCTATATTGGAAGGAAATTATGATGCCAATAGTCTTGCGAAAACGCATAGTGCCTTAAATTATTATTATGGTTTAAAAGAAGGCGTGATAGATGTCATTCTTTCCGGGAACCTGAGCTATTCCTCTAAGAAATTAATGTCTATTTTGGAAAAGGAAATAGAGGAAGGAAGACTTCTACCTTTTTCCGGCGAGATACACAGCCAGACGGAAAAAATCCGGGCTGAAGGCGCGGAAAGCCTGAATATGGAAGAGATAGTGGATATGCGTTGGTTAAATGACAACGTTATAGGAGAAATTCCTCCTCTGGAAGCCTTCACAAAGGAGGCCCAAGAGACCATTCTTTCGGGAGGCTTTTTGCTATGAAAATACTTTGTATAGCCGACGAAGAAAATAAGGGCCTTTGGGACCATTTTCAAAGAGAAAAGCTGGAAGGAGTTGATCTGATTCTTTCTGCCGGAGATTTAAGTCCGGATTATCTGCAGTTTTTAGTCACTATGGGGAGAGCACCGCTCCTTTATATCCATGGGAATCATGACGAGTCCTATGAATTTAATCCGCCTCTCGGCTGTGAGTGCATAGAGGATAAGATTTATGATTATAAGGGATTAAGAATTCTCGGTTTGGGCGGGGCCCCTTGGTATAAGCCCGGAAAATTCATGTACACTGAAGAGGACATGAAGAAAAGAATACAGCGTTTAAGAAAGCATATTCTTTTGAAAAACGGATTTGACATTCTTCTTACCCATGCTCCGGTGCGAGGCTATGGAGATATGGAGGATCCTCCTCATCGCGGTTTTCAGGCCTTTGAAGAACTTTTACAGAAATATAGACCGAAGTATATGATTCACGGCCATGTTCATGCAAGCTATGGAGATGCTTTTAAGAGGGAGCTTAGACATAGTTCGGGAACCAAAATAATAAATGCGTATGACAAAATAATTTTGAGCATAGAAAATAAAGAGTATCCTGAAGAAGGGAAGACCGGTTCCTTTCTTTATGACTTATATAAGCAGGTAACGACTAAGAAAGGGCGGTATTGATTTCATGATTACGAATGATTGGGCTGAAAAAATAGAAGGAGAATACAAAAAGCCCTATTATAAAAGCTTATATGAGACCGTAGTGCGTGAATATCGAACAAAAGAGATATTTCCTGCAAGTAAGGATATCTTTAAGGCCTATGATCTTTGCCCTTATCATAAGTTAAAGGTGGTTATTTTGGGACAGGATCCTTATCACAATACAGGACAGGCACAGGGACTCAGTTTTTCCGTAAAAAAAGGAATGGCTCTCCCTCCCTCTTTACAGAATATTTTTAAAGAGTTGCATGAGGATATTCACTGTCCGATTCCCCGAAATGGAGATTTAAGTCCTTGGGCGGAGCAGGGGGTACTGCTTCTCAACACGGTTCTGACTGTTCGCGCGCATGAGGCATTTTCCCACAGAGGAATAGGTTGGGAGGAATTTACCGATGCAACGATAGAAGCGATAGAGGAGAAGGAGGAACCCGTAGTATATCTGTTATGGGGGAGTCCCGCACAAAGTAAGAGAAAAATGATTCGGCAGAAGAGAAGATTGATTTTGACTGCACCGCATCCCAGCCCTTTAAGCGCTTATCGCGGTTTTTTCGGGTCCAAACCTTTTTCGAAATGTAATGCTTACTTGGAAAAAGAGGGTCTTACTCCGATAGACTGGAGTTTATCGGATAAGTAGTGTAAGGATAGATTCCAAGGAGTACAGTTTTATCACTTAGTCCGTGTTTGACTGCCCGATACGGAAGATTTTGTATTAAGGAGTTTTATGAATATTGTTGAATTTTTAAAAATCATTGTATTTTCTTTAGTAGAGGGATTTACCGAGTGGCTTCCGATTTCATCCACAGGGCATTTGATCCTCTTACAGAATATCATCCCTCTTACCGGGACGAAGGAGTTTTTTTCCACCTTTGAAGTTTTAATACAGCTAGGCGCTGTTATGGCGGTTGTACAGGAATTCTTCTTCCGCCTTTGGCCCTTTGGAAAGCGAAAGAGGAGCGGGGGAATCTATTTAAAAGAAGAGAAGGTAATTCTGATTGGGAAGGTTCTTCTCTCTTGCCTTCCGGCGGCCGTTTTCGGTCTACTTCTGGATGATTTTCTGGATAAATATCTTTATAACGGATTTGTAGTTTCTTTGATGTTGATTCTGTACGGTATATTGTTTATTTTTTTGGAACGGAGAAATGCAAGTCGTCAATTTCACTACAATAAAGTGGAAGATTTGCCATGGATACTTTGTCTGGAAATCGGAATGTTTCAATGCCTCGCGTTGATTCCTGGGACGTCCCGTTCCGGAGCAACGATTATCGGAGCAATGTTACTTTCGGTAGGAAGAGTTGCGGCAACGGAGTTTTCCTTTTTCTTAAGTGTTCCCGTCATGGCGGGAGCAAGTCTCCTAAAACTCATTAAACATGGCGGGCATTTCTCGGGAATGGAGTGGTTTACACTTCTACTGGCAATGGTTTTGGCATACCTTGTCAGTCTGTACTGCATTCGTTTCCTGCTTCGTTACATTCGAAGTCATGACTTTACCATTTTCGGATATTACAGAATTATCTTTGGCGGAATTGTGCTTTTATGGTTTACCGTCTCCCGTTTCCTCATGTAAGAAAACTGTAATAGCACTGTAATAGAAAGAAAGTTGTATACACTTTTCCTATTGAGTATGCTTATAAGCGTAGAGAGAAAACTGTCTTTAATAAAGAAAAAGAAAGAATAAAAGAGAAAAAGGAAAAGAGGGAGAGATGAGGGGAAAAGGACTGATACTGGGACTTGCTCTTTCCGTGATGCTCAGCATGCAAAGCTTTGCCGCTACGGAAATCGGTTTAAATTTAAATTGGAAATATGCATCGAATGCGAAGATAAATACCGGGAAGGCGATTTTGTTTACTTCCGATAGTAAGAACCCGAAGAAAATTACGATTGCGGTTAATGCCGGACACGGGACAAAGGGCGGAGAGAAGCTAAGAACCCTTTGTCACCCGGACGGAACAAGGAAGGTGACCGGCGGAACCAATGCTGCCGGCTCCACTACGGCAATGGCCGTCTCCTCCGGAATGACCTTTAAGGACGGTACCAAAGAGGCTGCGGTAACCTTGCAAATGGGACATATTTTTGCGAAAAAATTGTTGGATCAAGGCTACGATGTTTTACTTATTCGTGATGGAGAGGATGTGCAGCTGGACAATGTGGCAAGAACCGTGCTGGCAAACAATAAGGCGGATGCGCACATCGCTTTGCACTGGGATTCCACGGAAAAGGATAAGGGAGCCTTCTTTATGTCGGTTCCGGATGCATTAAAGAGAATGGAGCCGGTATCTTCCCATTGGGAAAGTCACGAAAAACTGGGAGAGAGTCTGATTGCCGGTCTGAAAGCAAAGGGAGTTAAAATTTTCTCTAAGGGCAGTATGGACATGGATTTGACGCAGACTTCCTATTCGACCATTCCATCGGTGGATATTGAGCTCGGTGATAAGATTTCGGACCACAGTGAGAAGCAGTTAAATCTTTTGGGTGATGCCTTAGTGGACGGGGTGAATAAGTATTACGGTTTTTCTTCTTAAATTACGATTTTTCTCCTTAATTTAATCCTTGTGTTTTCAAAAAAGCATTTGTATACTAAGCCATGGTGTCGATAGGCATCATGGCTTTTTGTGAGAAAGGGTTTGTTCGTTTTAAAAGGGTGAGGAAAGAGTATGAGCTATCTCTCTAGTTTATTCAGCCTCTTTGGAGGCTTGGGGATGTTTTTATACGGGATGACCGTGATGAGCGACGGAATGCAGAAAGCAGCCAGCTCTAAAATGTCCAAATTCCTGAATATTGTAACGGAAAATCGTCTTATGGCAGTCGTGCTTGGGGCGGGCATTACAGCTCTTGTTCAGTCCTCTTCCGCGACTACGGTCATGGTGGTCGGTTTTGTTAATGCAGGGATTCTCAATCTTTCTCAGTCCGTAGGCATTATTATGGGAGCCAATATCGGAACTACGATTACGGCGTGGATGGTATCTTTGACACAGGTTTCCTCTTCCGCGTTGAGTGTTCTTAAACCTGAGTTTTTCGCTCCGCTACTTGTGGGCTTCGGTTCCTTCCGTCTCCTTTTCGGGAAAAAAGGAAACGATGATCTTCTTGCGGATTTCTGTGTCGGTGTAGGACTTATTTTCATCGGACTCGAGTTTATGAGTTCTGCCGTATCTCCTTATGCGAATTCTCCCATTTTTTCCCAGGCATTTCAGATTATGGGAGGAAATCCGATTCTGGGTATTCTTACCGGAGCGGTTGTCACGGGGCTTATTCAGTCCTCTGCCGCTTCCGTATCTATTCTGCAAACCTTGGCTTTATCCGGAGCTGTACCGAGAGCCGCAGGTTTCTATATTACCTTGGGCCAGAATATCGGTACCTGTGTAACGGCGATGATTTCCTCTGCAGGAGCATCGAGAACCGCGAAAAGAGCTGCTATGATTCATTTACTTTTCAATGTAACCGGTGCGGTACTTTTCGGGATTCTCATTTTTTTAATGAGCTTTCCTTTTTCAAGCTTTTTTCAAAAGGGCTTAAGCCCGGTTGAGATTTCTATGTTCCATACCATATTTAATATCAGCTGCACGATTGTGCTTTATCCTTTTGCGGATCTTTTGGTGGCTCTTTCCGGAAAACTCGTTTTGGAGACAAAGAAGGATAAGGAAGAGGCTGAAAATCCGAATCATTATTCGGAAGTAGAGAAGAATCTTATTCAGCACCTTGACCTTCGTATTTTGGAATCACCGGCAATTGCGATTGCAGCGGCAAAGTCTGAAGTTGTCAATATGGCAAAGATTACGGAGGAAAACATTCACCATGCGGCAGAGATTCTTTTAGAAGAGAAAACAGAAGAAATCCCGGAGATTTTTAAACAGGAAAAGGTGATTGACAATATGCAAAAGCTTCTGACCGAGTATTTGATTCATATCGGGAACCTGTCTTTGAATGAAATGCAAAAATTGGAAGTCAACAATATGTTTAATACGATTACGGATATAGAACGTGCGGGCGACCATGCTGAAAATATTGCTGAACAGGCAAAGTTTGCGGAAGAGCATGCGATTTCCTTCTCGGAAATCGGGCAGGACGATATTCGTAAGATTTCGAAGACCGTTGTGGAATCTTTTCATGCCAGCATAGAGGCTTTTGAGAAAAATGATTTGGATATGGTTGTGAAGACAGCGCATTTGGAAGATCAGGTGGACGATATGGAAGAGGATATGAGGGAGACGCATATCGAGCGACTGAATTCCGGAGCCTGTGCCCCACAGGCGGGTGTTGTCTTCTTGGATGTTATTTCCGATTTGGAACGCATCTCTGATCATGCAGATAATATTGCAGGTTATGTTAAGGCGATGATTTAAAGTATTTCCCACTTTTAAAATTAAATATTTTTAAAAAGCGAGTATTTTTATCTGCAGAATCTTTCTATAGAAGATTCTGCATTTCTTTTTATGAAAAAAAGGTGAAATTTTTAACAAATGCAATAATTTCCCTTGAAAAAAAAGACTTCGTGCAATAGAATAGACGCTGTTATGGGAGAAAATTCGAAAAACGGATGTTCTCCTTATAAGAGGAAAGTTCACAAATAATTAGGAGGAAAAGGAATATGGCAGTTAAAGTAGCGATTAACGGATTTGGTCGTATTGGACGTTTGGCTTTCCGTCAGATGTTTGATCATGAGGGGACAGAGATTGTTGCTATCAATGATTTAACCGATCCTAAGATGCTTGCACACCTTTTGAAATATGATTCTTCTCAGGGAAGATATAAGTATTGCGATAGTGTTGTAGCCGGCGAGGACTACATCGAGGTTAAGGGAAAGAAAATTAAGATTTACAAGGAGGCTGATGCTTCCAAGTTACCTTGGGGACAGCTTTCCGTAGACGTAGTTTTAGAGTGTACCGGTTTCTATACTTCCAA
>CAUSIX010000064.1:0-7516 GCA_963531555.1 uncultured Oribacterium sp. | reverse complement strand
AAGGGAAAAACTGTCCTCCTCCCCGTTAAGAATCTGCCTTGTTTTCAGTTGAAGTAAAACTCTCATCTTTCTCTTTTATCCCTCGATACATTTTTATCTTACGGTCCTCCAAGCCATTTCCTGAAAACTCGGAAGCCTTATCGCAGTCTACGACGAAAGCCCCTGCACGATACTCGTTAAGAACCGGGTTACAAGCTTTTTTGCAAAAGTTTATATCGCTTAGCACGTCTATTATCCCGTAAAAAAAGGACTCTGCGTGCATAACAGAGTCCTAAGGAGATAGAAATCAAACATTTTCTTAAATCGATTATAGACTTAGTATAGCAGTTCTTCTCAAAAATGTTTAAAGTCTACAGAAATAATTATTTATGAAATTCTTAAGGTCTCTGCAAGAACCATGTCTTTAGGATTTCGCACTCTACTCCTTTTAGCGTAGCTCGATAATGAAATGCCGAAGGTCCTCTCCAAAAAGCCACAGCTTTTCATACTATGCCGGTCTATGGAATGCACTCTCAATAAGCTTCTCCACCAGCTCTTCAATACGCCAACCGGCCTTATGAAAAAGCATGGGATACATGGAAATCGAAGTAAAGCCCGGCATGGTATTGATTTCATTGAACACCACTTCTTCTCCGGTAAAGAAAAAGTCCACTCTGGAGAGAGAAAAACCGTCTACCGCAAGAAAAACGGATTTTGCCGCCTTTTGGATTTTTTCTTCCACTGCCGAGGGTAAGCCCGGATTCAGTTCCGTTTTGGAATCGGGATTATTGTATTTCGCATCATAGTCGTAGAATTCGGCAGCAGCCTTGATTTCGCCTACGGAAGAAGCAATAACCTCTCCCGGTACTCCGGAAAACACGGCGCACTCCATTTCTCTTCCCTTAATGTACTCTTCTATTAAAACACGTCTGTCTACTTCCAGTGCTTTATCCACGGCACGACGCAAGTCCTCGGGATTGTCCACTTTACTGACACCGCAGGATGATCCTGCATTGGACGGCTTTACGAACATGGGAAAATGCAATTCGTCGGCAGCTTCCTTACAAATCTCCTCTCTTCTTTTTTCCTTTTTCCATTCAGAATGACGAAGAGCGATGTATCCGGCCTGTCTGACCCCCTGCTTCTCCAAGGTTTTTTCTACCGCAAGTTTTGTAGAAACCTTATCCATGGATATCGCCGAGGATAAAACGCCGCAACCCACATAAGGAATCTCCGCTAACTCCAAAAGTCCCTGCACCGTACCGTCTTCTCCGCCTTTTCCGTGCAAAACCGGGAAGACGATATCCGCTTTTTCCAGATGACTGCTTCCGTCTTCCGAAAAGACAACAAAGGACTTTAGACGAGCATCCGGAAGGATCATTGCTCTTTTCTTTCCCTCTCTCCAGCTTCCGTCCGCGATTTTTTCCGCATCCTCTACCGGAATCCATTCTCCGGTCTTCGTAATACCGATAAGATAAGTACAGTATTTATCCCTGTTCACCGCCCTTGCCACAGTCAGTACGGAACGGCAGGAAACCTCATGTTCCGTTGACTGTCCTCCAAAAAGTAAAACTAAATTTTTCATTTCGACCCTCTTGCTTTTCCGCTTTATTCTTATCTTTTTATTTTTTTATCTGAAAGAAATAAATTATCTGATAGAAATAAGCCTTGCCACCCGCAAACGAGTGGCAAGGATCTCTTCTTAATTTGCTTTTTCAACCTGTACGATGGCGGCCTTCTGCATCGGAATACGGCAGTTTTTATTTCCGCCAAACTCTACAATTACGGTATCATCCGTAATATCAATGATTACCCCGTAAAATCCGGAACTCGTTAAAACCGTATCTCCTACCGCAAGGCTGCTTAACAGTTCCTGCTGCTTTTTTCTCTCCTTCTGTTGCGGACGAACTCCCATAAAATAGAAGATGCCGACAATGACCAAAATATACGCTACCGTTCCTAATAACCCAATGTTTCCCATATCTTTCTCCTTTTGTCCTTTACAATTCTGTCCTTCATTTTGCACCTTTTATTGAAAAAAGCAAGGCTTTTACCCCTACGAAATTGTAGATTGGAAATCCCCGCTTCAGGAATTCTGCACCTTCAATTTATAAAGCGCTTCCGTCTTCCAGGCGTCCCATCTTCCTTCTCGAATCGCCATACGCATCTCCCGCATCAAGCGATTATAATAAGAAAGGTTGTGCAGTACGCAAAGCCGCATACCGAGTATTTCCTTCGCCTTTAAGAGGTGACGGATATAGGCTCTGGAATATCCCCCCGAATATGTTCCGTCTTCCAAGCGAATTCCCTTGCAAGCCGGACAATCACAGCCCTCCTCTATCGGTCTCAGATCCTTTTCATATGCTAAATTCCAAAGATTTAACTTCCCATAGGCGTGATAGACATGACCATGTCTTCCGTTACGACTCGGAAATACACAGTCGAAGAAGTCTATTCCCCGGTCTACTGCCTCTACCATGTTTTCCGGCGTACCGACTCCCATAAGATAGGTCGGCTTTTCCTTCGGAAGGAAGGGAACTACCTCGTCCAAAATCCGGTACATATCCTCATGGCTCTCCCCAACCGCAAGACCTCCTACAGCGTAGCCCGGAAGCTCCAGTTCGGAAATCTGTTTTGCATGGTTAATTCGCACATCGGAAAGGATTCCTCCCTGATTAATGCCGAAGAGAAGCTGATTCTTGTTGATTGTGCTTTCCTCTTCATTCAGTTCTTCCATCCTCTTCTTACAACGAACAAGCCAGCGTGTCGTCCTCTCCACCGAGGGCTCAATATACTGCCTGTCCGCGAGTGCCGGAGGGCACTCATCAAAGGCCATGGCAATGGTAGAAGCAAGATTGGATTGAATTTCCATCGACTCTTCCGGTCCCATGAAAATCCTCCGCCCGTCAATATGGGAGCGAAACTCTACACCCTCTTCCCTAATCTTTCGTCCGGTCTTTGCCAGGCTGTAGACCTGAAAACCGCCGGAATCGGTGAGAATCGGCTTATTCCAATTCATCAACTTATGCAGTCCCCCAAGAGACTTGATTACCTTGTCTCCTGTTCTGACATGAAGGTGATAGGTATTGGACAGCTCCACCTGCGTTCCGATGAGGCGAAGGTCATCCGTGGATACTCCGCCCTTAATGGCTGCCACCGTACCCACATTCATAAAGACCGGTGTCTCAATCACGCCGTGTACGGTTTCCATATGAGCGGACTTGGCTCTTCCACACTGCCCGACTATTTCATATTTCATTTTGACAGCAGCCATATCGCTCCTTACTTCTTGCTCTTCTCCGCTTGCAGTTTTTCCTTCCGCTTCTTGGACATATTTACAAAGTCATACCAAAGCGGTCCGGCAATACATACGGAAGACCAGGCACCGGAAACGATACCTACCATAAGCGGCATAGAGAAATCCCGAATAGAGCTTACCCCGAAAAGGAAAAGGCAGAATACCGTGATAAAGGTCGTAAGCGAAGTATTGATGGAACGGGTAAGAGTATTGGAAATCGCCTCATTCACTGCAAATTCCAAGCCTTTCTTCTTTACCTCGCCCTTCTGGATATTTTCACGAATACGGTCAAACACGACGATCGTCGCGTTGATGGAATATCCGACAATCGTCAGGATACAGGCAATAAAGTTGGAGCCTACCGCCCAACGGAATGCCGCGTAGAAAGTAACGGTTACAAGCACATCGTGTGCAAGGGCCAGTACGGAAGAGGATGCAAACTTAATATCGCGGAAACGAATCCAGATATAAATCAGCATGCAGAAAATCGCAATCGTGAGCGCCCAAACAGCATCCGTCTTCATTTCCTTGGAAACCGCACCGGAGATATTTTCCGTAACAATCTTATCCTCGGCGATGGAGAACTTCTCTTGAATGCTGTTATAGAGCTTGGCTCTCTCTTCCGTCGACATCGTTCTGGTTTTAATAATAACCTCGTTGGTTCCCGCTACCTTCGCGGCCTGTGTGGAAGCGTCACCGCCGGTTGCCTCCTTAAAGAGCGGGATAACCTGCTTATCCACTTCCTCCATACTTAAATCCTTATCGAAGGTAATCGTTGTGGAAGAGCCTCCCTTAAAGTCAAGGTCGTAGTTAAAGATATACCCTGTATTCTTCTTGTTCATGCCAAGCATGACAAAACCGGAAACAATCACGATGAAAGAAACAATATAGGCAATCTTACGGAACTTAATAAAGTCAATGATTTTGGTATCTTTCTTCACGCCGTAAAGAGCAGGCTTCTCCGCTCCCATGGCAAGGAAGGCTTTTAAGAGCGCTCTTGTCACAAAAAGCGCCGTAAGTAAAGAAACCACGATACCGATAGCCAAGGTGGTTGCAAAGCTCCTTACCGTTCCGGAACCGCGGAGGTAAAGCACTGCCGCCGCAATAAGAGTGGTGATATTTCCGTCCAAAATGGCGGAAAGCGCCTTCTCAAAGCCGGCCTTGATGGACTTTTCTACCGAGTTCCCCTGTCCCAGCTCTTCTTTGATTCTTGTGAAAATGATGACATTCGCATCCACCGCCATACCGATGGAAAGAATAACGCCGGCGATACCGGGAAGGGTGAGTGTCACCTCAAAGGCCTGTAAGAGCACCATTTCCAAGCCTACATACATCACTAAAGCGACAGAAGAAGCAAGACCCGGCAGGCGATATACAAGCAACATAAAAAGAATCACAAGCAAAATACCGATAGCAGCTGCCTTTAAAGAGCTCGCAATTGCTTCCACGCCTAGGGTTGCCCCGATTACATTGGAACGAAGCTCGGTCAGCTTTACGGGAAGGGCCCCGATACGAATGGTGGAGGCAATCTTGTTGGCTTCCTCATAAGACTCAATCGGACTGATGGACGCCTGACCGCCGCTAATCGCCTCTTTTACATTCGGAGAAGAAATCACTTCATTATTATAGATAATGAAAATGCGCTTCCCCACGTTGTTCTTGGTCGCTTCCTCAAACTTCTTCGCTCCCGCCTCATTAAAGTTGAGCTCTATCACATATTCTTTATTGTTGTTCTGGTTGGTCATTCCTGCTGAAGCGGTCTTCACATCATCCCCGGTAAGCAGCACATTTCCGTTCTCATCCGCAAACTCCAGTGTTCCGGGTTCTCCGAGTTCCTCCAGGATAGCGTTCGCATCAGTCGCGCCGGGAATATCGATGTTGATTCGATTCTTTCCCTCCTGATACACCTGCGCCTCATCCGAATAACTCTGCGCTTTAAGTTGCAGTTTATACACCGTGTCGCTCATCTGCTCCGCAGTAGGATTCTCGTCTACAGTCTGGTAGGTAATGGAAACACCTCCATTTAAGTCCAAACCGAGACGGATATTGTTTGCGTTCATATATCCCAGAACACAAAACGCCGCAGTCAGAATCAGGACTCCCAATAACTGCAATGTAGCCTTAAATTTCTTGTTCATTTTGTACTTCCTTTGCAAAAGATTTTGCCTTTTTTCCTAAGGCATATACCGCCTTATATTAGCACAGGTAAAAGTCTTAGTGCAAGAAATCATAAAAGAATTTTCAAATACAAAAATGACTTTTCGCCGGACTGCCTGTTTTTCGCCTTCCGCTCAGGATAAGCATGAAAAGCATTTTATTTTTCAGCTTAAATTTAACTATAAAAAAAGTGCAGAGATTCCCCTCTGCACCGTTTTCCATTGCATCAACTCTTCGGTAAAAAGAACGCTTATCGCTTTTCCGCACGAGCTGTTAGCACTCTTTCTCACCGACGACTATTGTGTTCTCCCGCACAAGCTCCTATTCCTCTTCCGCACCGATACTGATATGATTCTCCGCACCCTCTTTGGTGAACTTCGTAACATCCAACTCCGGCATGAGCTCCGTTGTGATGATTCTCAGCATCTCTTCCAGCTTTTCCATCTCTTCCTTCGTAAAACGCTTCTTGCAGCGCTCCTCCACCTTTTTTACATAGCGATAGGATACATCATAATAATCAAAGAATTTCTTCGTGGGGCGAAGGTGAAATTCCCGATGATCATTCAAATCCTGTACCTTCTCAATGTATCCTTTCTGGACTAAAGCATTCACTTTGTAGGCAGCGTTTGGCGCGGAAATTCCCATCATAATGGCAAATTCCTGCACGGTAGGCTCTCCGAGAGCTTTAATACACTCAACACTATAGCTCTCCACGGTTGTTAGGCTGGCCTCTCTTTTCTCAAATTTGGCGAATACCTGCATGTAAAAATAAATTCTGAACTTATTATAGAGATCTACAATCGCATCTTTCAACATAAGCGTCTCTCTTTTCGAAAATTTTTTCAGCAAGGCTTTTTCTTAAAATTTAAAAAGCATTTCCAAGTTTCTATTAAATTTTAACAGAATTCCGAAAGCATGCCAATAGTAATTTTCAATTTTTATATAAAATTATGAGAAAATCTTTTAATATCGCGCTTTATCCAAATTTTAAAAGAGGAAGCTTCCCCCTCACGGGAAACCTTCCTCTTTTAGACACTATGTAATGACCTCCACTTTGTAAACTTCGTGGATTTGCCTGTATAATGCAGTTTTTTCTATTTTCTCAAGGCGAACAGACTGCCTTATTATCTTATGGCAAAGCTGAGCTCCGCTTTCACTGCCGTCTTTCCATTCACCTTCGCTTCCGCTTCACCAATCCCGACCGGTCCCTTCCTATTGGTTAAGCGACAGCTTAGTTCCAGCGTGTCTCCCGGACGAACCGGAGTCTTAAACTTACAGTTCTTGATTCCTCCAAACAGCGCAATCTTCCCTTCATATTCCGGAAGAGAAAGAAGGGCGATTGCCCCGGTCTGCGCAAGAGCTTCCACCACTAAAACCCCCGGCATCACCTTGTAATTAGGAAAATGTCCCTGAAAGAACGGCTCATTCGCGGAAACGCATTTTTTTGCAACAGCAAACTCCCCGGGGTTGTAGTCCTCCACACTGTCAAGCAGTAAAAACGGATAGCGGTGCGGGAGGATTGCTTCGATTTCTTCTATATTTAACTTTGGCATAGTGCCTTCCTTTCATAAGTACTTCTAGAGGAAACGCCCCCTAGCCCTTCCGGCAAAAGACGCTCTCGCTCGGTTCCGGCCTAGCGGTACTAGATTCACACTTCGCTACGCTTGTGTTCATCAAGTGCCGAGGCCTACAAACGCTTTTGCCCGTAAGGGTATAGAGGGTCGTTTCCTCCTATTCATAACGAGTATCGTGCACAAAGTGTGCGATATCTCGTTTACTCCTTTTGTAAAGTTTCCCTTACTATTTCTTAAAGACTAAACAAGCATTATGTCCGCCGAAGCCGAGAGAGTTCGACATAGTATAATGAAGCTCTTTCTCCCGTCCCTTATTCGGCACATAGTCCAGATCCAGTTCTTCATCCTTTACCTGGTAGTTCATCGTTCCCGGCACAAAGCCGTCGCGAAGAGCAAGGACGGAGAAAATGGCTTCCACTGCTCCTGCCGCACCAAGCAAGTGCCCTGTCATGGACTTTGTGGAGGAAATAGGAACGGAATAAGCTCTTTCCTTAAAAACAGTCTTGAC
>CAUSIX010000063.1:0-7525 GCA_963531555.1 uncultured Oribacterium sp. | reverse complement strand
CTGTAGCTGCGGAAGAAAAAGCTTAGGACGAGTACTCAGCAAAAAAGCCATTATTCCGCGTGATTTGGAAGAGGACGAAAATCCGAGGGCAAGGAGTGCAAAGCTTAGAATCTTTGAACGAGGACAGTAGAGTAAAGACTGAAGTATAGCAGTGAATGTGAGAGAAGGGATGCTGTCACATTTTGGATAGAGGAAATGTGATTAAAGAAGGATAAGAGGGGAAAGTATGGCAAGGAAGCTGGCAGAAAGAAAAGCAAGGTATATTGCCGGTTCGGTAGTGACGAAAGAGGAGATTTCGCCGCGAAGAAAAACGGTGAAAAAGGTCAGGAAGACAGCCGTTCCCAAGAAGGGGACAAAAAGGAATGCGAAGGTTTTAAAAAATGGCACTATTTCCCGGGAAGACAGGGCCAGAATTCTCAGGGAAAGAGAGATGGGACATATCCTGCAACAGGAAAGATTGCAGGGGAAGGCGTCTGCCAATTTTGCTTTGGCATTTTCGGTAGCCTTATTTATGTTGATTACGGGAGGACTTTGTTTTCATTACATCAAACTGCAGACGGAAGTCAATACCAGAATGCATCGTATTGAACAAAAGAAAAAAGAAATTGAAAATTTAAAACAGAAAAACGATGCACTGCAAAATGCCATTAATTCCGCTCTGGATCCGGAAAAAATCTACACGATAGCTACGGAGGAACTGGGAATGGTTTATCCCGGTGATAATCAGGTGATAGAGTACAAAAAGTCGGAAAGTGAGTATGTAAGGCAATATGAAAACATCCCAAAGTCTTGAAGAGGAACAGAAGAAAAAAAGACGGCAGACTAAGATTCTGCCCGTGTATATGCAAGAAAAGCTGATGGTAGGATTTGTTTTTTTAATCCTGCTATTTGCTATTTTAAGCGTTGTTATTTTTCGACTGGTTCAGAAAAAGGGGGAAGAGTACAGCCGCATCGTTTTGGGACAGAGGCAATCCGGATACGGTTCTCGCATTATTCAGGCAAAAAGGGGAGAGATTCTGGACAGGAACGGAACAGTCCTTGCCGAAAGCCAAAAGGTCTACAATCTCATTGTTGATCCGAGGGCAATTACCTCCAGAAGTGATGACCGATATTCTAAAGCATGCATGGATGCCCTAAGAGACTATTTTAAAGGAGATGAAAGAGTAGAGCTTGCGGAAAAAAGCATAAATAAAAATAAGGGACTCCCGACGAATAAGAAAAGTGCCTATTTCAAATTCAAGGAAGGCTTAACTTACGAGGAAAAAGAGGCTTTTCAAAAGTATATTGATGAAAAAAATACCGAATATCGTAAAAATGGAAACAAGTACGAAATAAAAGGATTGCAGTTTGATGACCGGTATAGAAGAAATTATCCCTATAAAGAGCTTGCTTGTAATGTCATAGGTTTTGCTTCGGATGACCGGGGAACGGGAGGCGTGGAACAATATTATAACGACGAACTGCTTGGGATAAACGGAAGAGAATACGGCTATCTGGATTCCGATACGAAATTACAGTCCGTTATTCGAGAAGCAACGGACGGAAACAGTATTGTCACCACTTTAAATTTTAACATTCAAAGAACGGCGGAAAAGTATCTTCAGGAGTGGCAGACGGAGGATGTAGGCTCTAAGATGGCTGCGGCTATCGTGATGAATCCGAAAAATGGGGAAATCCTTGCGATGGCCAGTACGAACCGTTTTGATTTAAATCATCCGAGAGAACTGGATAAGACGGTGTACCCGGACAGCTTACTGCGAGAACTCGGAAAAAAAGAGGCGGTAAGCACATACAAAAGAGAACACAATCAGCCTATCAGTGAAGACGCAATCGGTTCCGTTTACAGTGATTCCGAAATCCTTTCCTTCGGAACGCAGGTTGTTTGGAATCAAATGTGGAGAAATGTAACGGTTTCCGACAGCTATGAGCCCGGTTCCACGGCAAAGCCTTTTACTATAGCCGGCGCTTTGGAAGAAGCTGCCATTCGCCCCGAGACCACTTTTCGCTGTGACGGTTATATTACTTTAAGTGACGGGGTAAAAACTTGGAATATCCGTTGTCATAAGAGAGACGGGCACGGGACACTGGACGCCGAGCAGGCACTGATGCAATCCTGTAATGTCTATCTTATGAATACCGCTTTTCAGGAGGGTGCGGAAAATTTTGTCAAATACCAGCATATCTTCGGGTTCGGGGAAAAAACGGGCGTTGACTTACCGGGAGAGGCGGATACTTCTTCTCTTTTATATAAAGCGGAAAGTTTAGGGAAGACTTCACTGGCAACAAACTCTTTCGGACAGAACTACAATGTCACGATGATTCAGATGGCGGCAGCGTTTTCCAGTATTGTCAATGGAGGTTCCTACTATAGACCGCATGTGGTAAAACAGATTTTGAATTCCAACGGAACCGTTATCAAAAATGTGGAACCGGAACTTCTTAGAGTAACAAATTCCGAGACAACCAGCGATTTTCTAAGGCAAGCATTGTACCAGACGGTGGAAAAAGGAACCGGAAGACCGGCCAAGATTCAGGGCTATCATGTGGGGGGAAAAACGGGTACAGCACAAAAGCTCCCGAGGTCCGAGAAAAACTACCTTGTTTCCTTCTGCGGTTTCGCCCCGGTAGAGGATCCGGAGATTTTAGTTTATGTTATCGTGGATACACCGAATTTGGACGGAGAGGAACAAGCCAGCGCATCTTTTGCAACGAAAATTGAACAAAAGATCATGAACGATTCGCTGCAATTTCTGAATATTCCGCCGCAAGGGGAAACGGATCCGGATGCCTCTCTGAATAAGGGGCTTATGGAAGAAAATGACAGTAAGGAAAAAGAAAATAGTGTCAAAGAGGAAAACGACTCTTCACAGGAGAGTGACGAAAAAATAGATTCGGATGAAGCGGTGCCGGGGGAGCTTCCGGAAAGCAGTACTGCTGAAAATGAAAATTAGGGGGAGAAAAAATATGCAGAGTAATACTATTGCACTGGGGATTGCCTTTTTAGTCATGTTGCTGATCTCCCCAAGAGGAATAGAAATTTTACATAGGCTGAAATTTGGGCAGGAAGTACGGGATGACGGACCTAAGGCCCATTTGAAGAAGCAGGGAACGCCCACTATGGGAGGAATTTTGTTTCTGATTGCCATAAGTGTTGCAATCCTTCCTTTTTTGAAAGATTCGGGAGGTATGCTTCCTGCCTATTTACTCGGCCTTGGGTTCGGGATTGTAGGTTTTATCGATGACTATTTAAAGGTAGTGAAGCATCAGTCGGAAGGCTTTAATCCGAAGCAAAAAATGGCGGCACAAGTCTTGATTTCTCTTTTGTATATTGCATACTTATATTTTTACGGAGGACATACGAGTGCATTTTTAATTCCCTTTCTAAAGGATACGAGTATTTCTTTCGGATTGCTCTTCTTCCCGATTTCTCTGTTCATCATTACGGCAACGGATACGGGAGCCAATTTCACCGACGGGGTTGACGGACTTGCAAGCAGTGTAACGGCGGTAATTGTATTCTTTCTTTTTATGGTGGATAGAGTCTTAATCGGAGATGCTGTACTTGGGGTTCTCCCCGGTGCAGTGCTGGGAGGGCTCCTCGGCTTCCTCTGCTTTAATGCGAACCCTGCCAAGGTTTTTATGGGAGACACGGGGTCTCTTGCTTTAGGAGGCTTTGTGGTGGCCATGGCGATTCAGACGGAAACAGCACTTTACATTCCGTTTTTTGCCTTTGTGTACTTTATGGAAGTGCTTTCCGTCATTATACAGGTGGGCTACTTTAAAATGACGCATGGAAAGCGCATTTTCAAAATGGCTCCTATCCATCATCACTTTGAACTTCTCGGATGGTCGGAAACGAGGGTGGTAACGATTTTCAGTATTATTACGATTTTGGCCTGCTTTTTTGTGGCGATGGTTTTGGAGCTGACTTAGGCCACAAAAGCAACAAAGAGATAAAAGCATAAAAGCAATAAAAGCATAAAAGCAACAGAAGCATAAAAGCAAAAAAGCATAAAAGCAACAGAAGCATAAAAAATAAAAGCAAAAAAGCATAAAAGTTACAAAAGTAAAAAAACAAAAAAAGAAAAAAGCAATAAGAGAAAAGAATGGACAAAAGGACAAAAGGAACAGAGGGAAGAAAATGAACAGGCAGAAAGTTTTGGTATTAGGGACAGGCAGAAGTGGAATAGCATCGGCAAAGCAGATTCTTGCCATGGGGGGAGAGGTGGTTTTCTTTGACGCTAATCCTAAATTGGATGAGGCAAAACTGCTTAGTCAATTTAAGAAGAAAGAAGCAACAAAAATCAGTAGAGTGATAAAAGGCAAGCTTTTGGAGAGAGATTTGCTGAAAATCGATGCGGCGGTAATCAGTCCCGGTATTGCGATGGATGAGCCCTATGTCCTTTTGTTAAATTCTGCCAAAATCCCGGTTATCGGAGAAATCGAGCTGGCTTACCAGTCCTGCAAGGGGAAGCTCTGTGCAGTGACCGGAACAAACGGCAAAACAACAACAGTCAGCCTTATCGGAGAGATTTTAAAGAGTAAGTATACGGATACGCATGTTGTCGGAAATATCGGAAATCCGTTTACCGCGGAAGCGCTGGACACCGAGGAGCAATCCGCTACGGTTTGTGAAGTGAGCTCTTTTCAGCTGGAATCCATCGTGGATTTTCGTCCTGATGTGGCGGCCATTACCAACATTACACCCGACCATCTGGATCGCCATAAAACCATGAAAAACTATATTATGATAAAAGAATCCATTGCCATGAACCAGACGGAAGAGGACAGTATAGTGCTGAACTATATGGATACGGAGCTTCGTAAGTTCGGGAAAAAAAGAAATCTGAAGCCCAAAGTCATCTGGTTTTCCTCGGAGGAAGAGCCCAAGGAAGGATTTATTCTTAGAGAAGGGGAGTTTATTTATAAAACCAAGGAAAAGGAAGAAAAACTCTTTAAAACTAAGGATATACAGCTTTTAGGTAAGCATAATTATGAAAATGTGATGTGTGCGATGGCGGTTGCCTTGCAAATGGGTGTTCCCATGGATAAAATCATAAAGGTCTGCAAGAAATTCAAACCCGTGGAGCACCGGATTGAATTTGTAAGAGAAAGATCCGGCGTTCGCTATTATAATGACTCCAAGGGAACCAATGTGGACGCGGCAATCCAAGCTCTACGCGCTATGCCGGGACCTGTACTTCTGATTGGAGGAGGGTATGATAAGCACGTGGATTTTGACGCTTGGGTAAAGGAATTTAAGGGAAGAGTAAAGTACCTTGTCTTGATAGGGGAAACCAGAAATCAGATTGCCGCATGCGCAAAAAAACACGGTTTCCACAATTTGATGTTTGCGGAAGACATGGATGAAGCGGTAAAGGATTGTGCAGCCTATGCCGATCCCGGAGACTATGTGCTTTTAAGTCCCGCCTGTGCATCATGGGGGATGTTCAAGGACTATGAAGAAAGAGGAAGCATTTTCAAAGACTGCGTAAAAAATCTGTAGGAACTGTATAGCGGAAGAAAGAACTGTAAAAAAGGATGCGAAGAGCTGTAGAAAAGAGTCCAAAGGCGATGTAAAGGTGACGAAAGAATCGGAGAGAGGGAAGGGTAGTGGCAAAAAAGAAGAAGTTAAAGCATTTTTATGATTTTTCCTTAGTGGTAATGGTCTTTTCCATTACCCTTTTCGGATTACTTATGCTTTACTCGGCATCCGGATATATGGCGGTAAAAAGCGACCTCGGGAGCATGTACTATCTTAGGAAGCAGGGCGGGTTTGCCCTCATGGGATTTTTGGCAATGCTCTTTCTTTCCCGATTTTTTGACTATCATTGGCTTGCGAAATTGAATGGAATCATCTACCTCGCATCTCTTGTCGTCGTGATTGCCAGTTTCTTTTCGGGAGTGGCTTCCCACGGATCAAGCCGTTGGCTTAGAATCATGGGAGTACAGTTCCAGCCGTCAGAGCTTATGAAGCCCGCAGTGATTATAATGCTCGCTACCATCTTCACTTCCTTAGGGTATCGTATCAATACAAGGAAGCAAGTTGTGAGAAGCTTTCTCTTTGCCTTTTTTCCGGCAATAGGTATTATGATTACGAATCTTTCCACGGCAATCATTATTCTCGGGATTGCCGTCTTTATGCTTTTTGTGGCAACACAGTCCTATCGCCATTTCTTTCTTTTGCTTAGTTTTACGGTTCTTGTCTATCTCGGTGCCTATCCTTTAGCGCTGTTTTTGAAAAATGTCGGATTTTTGCAGAGCTATCAGATTACGAGAATCCTGGCATGGAAGAATCCGTCTGATTATCCGGACGTTACCTATCAAACAAGACAGGGGCTTTATGCGATTGCTTCCGGAGGAATTTTCGGAAAAGGTTTGGGAGAAAGCATACAAAAATTCCTTATGCCCGAGGCGCAGAACGATATGATTTTCACGATTATCTGTGAAGAACTTGGACTCGTCGGCGCGGTGGGGCTCATGCTGGTCTATGCCCTGATACTTTTCCGACTTTATGAAATTGCCAAAAATGCCAAAGATTTGTTCGGATCATTCCTCGTCATCGGGGTAATAGCCCACATTTCCTTACAGGCGATACTGAATATCGCAGTAGCAACGAATTCCATTCCGAATACGGGAATCACCCTCCCCTTTATCAGCTACGGTGGAACATCTCTACTTATTCTTCTGGCTGAAATCGGAATTTGTCTTAATGTATCCTGGCAGACCACTTTGGATACGGAAAATGAGGAATAGGGCATGAGAAGAAGGAAAAGAAAGGATATCCCTATTTTCGGCTTTTTGCTTTTCTTCCTATTATTAATTCTTTTACTCATCAGTACCAGAGTAAACAAAATTACATTTTTGGGAAATCGGCAGTACAGTAATAAAGAGCTCGAGAAACTGATATTTTCTGAAGATTTGGATTATAACAGCGCCTATGCTTTTGTGAAAGATAAATGGAAACCGCATAAAACACTTCCCTTCGTGGATCGCTATGAATTGCATTGGAAAAATCCCTTCTCCCTGGATATCATTGTGTACGAAAAAAACATAGTTGGCTATGTAGAGTATATGTCAGGGAATCTTTATTTTGACGGAGACGGTATCGTGGTCGAATCCACAAAGAAGAAGCTTCCGGGAATTCCGAAAATTACCGGACTGAAGTTCTCCAAGGTGAGTCTCTACAAGACACTTCCGGTGGAAGACAAAGCGGTTTTTCGGGATATCCTGAATTTAAGCGCCTCGCTGAAAGCCGAGAATTTGGAATGCGATCACATTGATTACGATGCCATGTCCAATGCGACCCTCTATATGGGAGATATCAAGGTGCTTCTTGGAAACAACGAGGATATGGAGCAAAAGCTTTCCAGCTTAAAAGATATCCTTCCCGCGCTTTCCGGAAGAAAAGGAACTCTGGATTTAACGAAGTACCGAGGGCGAAAAGAGAAGGAGGCCTATGTCTTCCGTGAGGAAAAATAATTCTTCCCCCCTTTACAAATACTATAAAATTCTTATAATGATA
>CAUSIX010000062.1:0-7531 GCA_963531555.1 uncultured Oribacterium sp. | reverse complement strand
GGCTGATTACGGGGTTGAACTTCGACACACTCTTACCGGCTTTAAGTGGATTGGAGAGCAAATCAAGTTTTTGGAGGAAAAGGGAGAGCAGGAACGCTTTATTTTCGGCTTTGAAGAAAGCTACGGCTATCTTTCCGGAACGGCGGTAAGAGATAAGGATGCGGTTGTGGCTTCCATGTTGATTTGTGAAATGGCGGCGTATTATCGTAAGAACGGATCTTCGATTAAACAGAGATTGGAAGAGATTTACAAAAAATACGGTTATTATTTGAATGCAGTGGACAGCTTCTCTTTCCCCGGACTTTCAGGAATGGATAAGATGCAGAAAATCATGGAAGATTTAAGAAAGAATGGACCGAAGGAGATTGCCGGAATTTCGGTGAAGAACTGTGTTGATTATTTGGACAGTGAGAAGACAGGTCTTCCGAGAGCCAATGTATTACTTTATAAGCTGGAAAATGGAGAAAGCATTATTGTTCGTCCGTCCGGAACGGAGCCTAAGATTAAGGCATATTTCACTACCTTCGGAAAGAGTAGAGAAGAAGCCAAGGAAGAAAAGAAAAGGCTTGGAGAGGCTGTTGCACCGATTTTCCGCTAAGGCGTGTTTTGGTCTCTAAAGGCCTGTGCAGAGGATTTTGTGAAGAACTATGCTGAACAGAAATTCGGCTAGGGAAGAATATAAAGGAGGCATTTTGCGTGAGAGGATAGCGGCAGGACAGAAATGTTACGAGGAAAAGAGGTCTGCCGAAAAAAATTCTGAAGGAGAGCATAGAATCAAAGAAGTGGATGCTTTTAAGGGATTTCTGATTTTTGCTGTGGTTTTCGGACATTTTCTGCTCCCCTTGAAGGATAGTCCCTATTCCTTTTTTGGAAGAAGCTTTTACCTGATATACAGTTTTCACATGCCGGCCTTTCTTTTTCTTTCGGGCTATTTTAGACAGAAGAGTAAAAGAAAGAAGGGAGCGAAGCTTCGCTCCCTTCTTTCTTATCTTTTGCTTTATCTCTTTATGAAGCTTTTTCTCCATCTTTCCGATATTTTATTCTATGGAGAACAAGACCTTTTTCCCGATTTTTGGCATGAATCATCTACACCTTGGTTTATGCTGGTCCTTTTCTTTCTGGAATTAACTCTTACTCCGCTAGACTTTTTACAAGAGAAAAATACTAAACCATCCAAGCAGGACTCCAAAAGAGATGATTTTCTTTTTGTGTACTTGTTTTTCTTGATGATTCTCTTTATTCCCCTTTCTTTTTCCCCGATTGGGCATAGGGTGAAGGATTTTCTTGCCCTTGACCGATTTTTGAGTTTCGGCCCCTTCTTTTACCTTGGAATGATAAGCGGAGAAAGTCATTTTTCTTTTCAAAAAATCCCTAAACTTCCTTGCTTTTTGGGAGGAATATTCGCGATTTCCCTCTTCCTCTTTCTTCCGCATGTCTATCCTTATACTCGTGTGTTTTACGGGACCTGGGGCTATAGAATAGAAAGAGAAGCGATACTGCCGTTCTTTAAGGCATATGCTGTGCTCCTGCGAATCGGCTTCATTCCCTTTTCTCTGTGCATTGCTTGTTTTTTTTATCATCTTATCGTGCTCTTCTTGAAAAGAGAGTCGGGAAAGCTGTCTTCTTCCCTTTCCTCCTTTCTGGTTAAAATGGGGAAATATACGATGCCTATCTACGTTTTTCACCGGCCTTTTAGAGATGCCTTTTTTGCAAGTGGAGCAGGCGGCTTTGTTCTTTTGGGAAGAGGAAATATGGCACAGGCACTTTTGTTTTACTTTTGCCTTCTCTTTCTTTCCGCGCTGCTTCTTTTTCTCTTGGCAAGGGACAGTCTGAATCTTTTTTGCCGTTTCCGATTTTTAGGAAAATAAAAAACAAGCAGTAGCCAAGAAGACTACTGCTCGTTTTTTCTTAAGAAGTTTCACGCACGTAGCGTGCGGTGCTCCTTATTCTACGGAGAGCTTTTTAACATCCATATCCTTGGGAAGGATGAAGCTAAGAAGAAGCGCTACCACGAAAACTACGGCAACGACATTGGCTCCAAAAACGGTCTGGATGATGGGTGGGAAAATATGCCAGATTTCGGCTTCCGTGCTTGCGGTGAATCCTACACCGATAGCTAAGGAAAGGGAAGCAATCACGATATTTCTCTGAGAGAATCCGCAAGAAGCAATCATCTGCATACCGGAAACTACGATACTTCCGAACATCATAATGGTGCAGCCTCCCAAAACGCACTGGGGAAGGGAGGAGAAGAACTGTCCTACAGGAGGAAGCAGTCCTGCCAGCATCATAGCGGCAGCACCGGTTGCGATAGTAAAACGGTTAACCACCTTGGTCATGGCAATAAGACCGACATTCTGAGAGAAGGAGGTAACCGGCGCACATCCGAAGAGGGATGAGATGGAGGAAGCATAGCCGTCACAAGCGAGCGACCCGGAGACTTCTTTCTCAGTAATATCCCGATCCAGTCCGGAAACAACCATTGCCGTGGTGTCACCGATAGTTTCCGTTGCAGATACCAGGAAGATGATACACACGGAAATAATGGCACCAAGATTAAACTTTGGCATATAGGGTAAAATCTTTGGAAGGGAAACAAAGCCCTTGGAGAGCAGCGTACTGTAGTCTACTTTTCCTACAATGACAGAAAGAATATATCCGACTACCAAGCCTGCTAAAACCGAAAGCTGCTTCATGTATCCTTTGACGAAAATGCTCCAAACGATACAGGTTAATAAAGTAATACTGGCAATAATCAGATTGGTTGCGGATCCGAAATCTTCGGCATAGCCTCCGCCAAAGGATCTTGCTCCGACTGTGAAGAGAGAAAGACCGATGGAAGTTACCACTGTCGCGGATACGATGGGGGAAATCATTTTCTTCCAATACTTTGCTAAAAGTCCAAGCGTTCCCTCAAAGATACCGCCGACTAGGACTGCACCGATTACGGTCGGATAGCCGTAGTTTGCCGCAATGGTGGATAAGATGGTTACAAAGGTGAAGCTGACGCCCATAATAATGGGGAGTTTTGCGCCAATCTTCCACACAGGGAAGAGCTGAATCATGGAAGCGATTCCGGCAACAAACATCGCATTCTGAATTAAAGAGGCAATCTCCTGCTGGGAGAGAGCCGGTTGTGCCGCTCCCGCGATGATGGTGATGGGAGCGAGGTTGGATACGAACATGGCAAGCACATGCTGCAAGCCGAAGGGAATAGCTTTGGCAACAGGAACGCGCCCGTCCAGGTGGTAAATGTTTTCCATAGAAACATTTCCTGCTTTTTCTTGACTCATTTTTCCTCCTTCTTCTTATGGAAAATACACAGAAACTAGTCCATAATCGTCCATAAATATGAAAAAATAGACTAAATTAACTCAATTCGCATTCTAGCACTTAGTTAAAATATTGTCTATTACAGAGAAACTTCGGGACAAAATAAAAAATTTATACGATTTGTTTCTTTATGAAAAACAAGAGGAGGGAAAAAGTATAGAATAATTGCGGAGATTTAATTAAAATTTAATTTAAACCCCCTTTTTGAAATGCAGCAAAGAGGCAAGAATATAGCTTATCTAAAAAATTTTTTTGTTAAAAAAGTATAAGTTTATAGGAAAATAACTGTAGATATTTGTGAATAGACTCTAGAAAAAACAAATTTTATACTTAATGAGGGATAAAAGAACGATTGGCATATTTTCCTATAAAAAATGAAAAAAATCAAGATATATTTACTTACATCGTTTTAGATGTGCAGGAGGTCAGTCAGGAGGATTTCTATGAGAGAGGTTGGACAAGACAAGATTCGAGTTGACGCCTATGGGAAGGTCACGGGCGAAGCAAAGTATACAGCGGACTTGGAACCGAAGAATATTTTGCACGGTAAGGTTTACCATTCCACGATTGCAAACGGTCTGGTAAAGAGTATTGATATGACTGAGGCGGAGAAGGTTCCCGGAGTGGTAAAGATTATTACTTGCTTTGATGTACCGGATATCCAGTTCCCGACTGCCGGTCACCCCTGGTCCGTTGAGAAGGCACACCAGGATATCTGCGACAGAAAGCTTTTAAATCAGAGAGTGCGTATCTATGGTGACGATATTGCCTGTGTTATTGCGGAAAATGAAGTCGCTTGTTCTCAGGCACTTCGCCTTTTGAAGGTGGAGTACGAAGAGTACCCGATTATGACAACCGTAGAGGAAGCCTTAAAGGAAGGGGCAACTCCGCTTCATCCGGATCTTCGAAAGGACAATGTCATTGTGCACAGCCATATGACAATGGTGGAAAAGGACTTTACCTATGAAGAAGGGGTAAAGAAGGCAAAAGAACAGTATGGAGAGGATAATATCGTAGAGTTTTCGGAAGTTTATGACACGCCGAAGATTTCCCACTGTCATATCGAGCTTCCGGTTTCCTTTGCCTATGTGGATGTAAACGGAAAGATTACCATTGTCAGCTCCACACAGATTCCGCATATTGTGAAGCTCTATGCCTCCATGGCGCTCGGCGTTCCCGCGGGAAAGGTGCGGATTATTAAGCCCTATATTGGAGGCGGCTTTGGAAATAAGCAGGATATGCTTTACGAGCCATTAAATGCTTACATGTCCATGCAGGTTGGCGGAAGACCGGTTCGCCTTGAGATTTCCAGAGAGGAAACCATTTACGGAACCAGAACGAGACACCAGATTACGGGACACACGAAGGCGGTTGTGACCAAGGACGGACAGTTTTTGGCAAGAAAGCTGGAAGCCTTTGCAAACAATGGCGGTTATGCTTCTCACGGGCATGCCATTTGCGCAAACTGCGGAAATGTCTATAAAGAGCTGTACCAGGATAAACTCGGTACGGAGGTGGATTGCTGGACAGTCTATACCAATGCGCCTACAGCAGGTGCGATGAGAGCTTACGGTATTCCGCAGTCGGTTTGGTTTACCGAGTGTCAGACGGACGATATCGCAAAGAAGCTGGGAATCGATCCCTTGGAGCTTCGAATGAAAAACTGCATGCCGGCAGGCTTTAAAGACCCGCATAACGGCATTACCTTCCATTCCTACGGTTTAAAGCAGACCATGGAAAAGGGCGCGGAACTCGTGCACTGGAAGGAAAAGAGAGCGGAGTATGATAAGCCGCAGAGTGGAGAGAAGCGCAGAGGGATCGGCATGGCTATTTTCTGTTATAAGACCGGTGTGTACCCCATTGCTTTGGAGACAGCTTCTGCCCGTATGGTATTAAATCAGGACGGTTCGGCACAGCTCTTTATGGGAGCAACGGAGATCGGGCAGGGTGCGGATACCGTATTTGTGCAGATGGCAGCAGAGTCCTCCGGACTTCGATTCGAAGATATTTATATTGAATCCACACAGGATACCGATACGGCACCCTTCGATACCGGCGCTTATGCTTCTCGCCAGACCTATGTTTCCGGTAAGGCTTGTAAGAAGGTGGCGGAAGAGTTTAAGAGAAAACTCATCGACTATGCCGTGTATATGGTGAATCATGCAGTAGAGGATTTCTCTAAGACCGTATACTTAAATGAAGTGACAGCTGCCGCTAAGGCAATCCGGGAAGCGTATGACTTAAAGGAAGACGAAGAAATCACCAAGGAGATGTTAGATGTTCTGGAGTCGGAAATCATCGAGAAGAAGAACGGAAAAGCCGTGCTTCCTCTTCGGATCTTGGCGGACACCGCATTCTATTCCCTGGATCGTTCCGTACACATTACCGCTGAGCTTACGAACCATTGTAAAGAAAACAGCTTTTCCTCCGGTGCTTGCTTTGTAGAGGTGGAGGTGGATATTCCGCTTGGACTTGTAGAAGTAAAGAATCTTGTGCAGGTGCATGACTCCGGTGTGATTATCAACCATGCAACCGCAACGGGACAGGTACACGGCGGTATCGCACAAAGTATCGGTTTCGCTCTTTCCGAGGAGCTTCTTGTAGATGAGAAGACAGGAAGAGTCTTGAATGACAATCTTTTGGATTTTAAGATTCCTACCGCCATGGATGTTCCGGACATGCAGGTGGATTTTGTGGAATTGGATGATCCCACAGGCCCCTACGGGAACAAGAGCTTGGGTGAACCTCCTATTATTCCGGCAGGACCTGCCATTCGAAATGCCATTTTGCAGGCTACCGGTGTAGCCATGAACACGGCGCCGATGACTGCTCAGAGACTTACCGATGCTTTCAGAAAAGCCGGTTTACTTGAGACTATTTAAGGGAGGGTGAGCAATGTTCGATATTCAGGAGTTTTACGAGGCAAAGAGCGTAGAAGATGCGGTGAAAGCATTGTCGGAAAATGAAAATGCGGAAGTGATTTCCGGCGGAACCGATGTGCTCATTCGCGTGAGAGAAGGAAAAGATGCGGGAAAAGCATTGGTTTCCATTAAAAATATAGAAGAAATCAAGGGGGTGAAGGTGCTGGAGAACGGGGACCTCTTTATCGGTGCCGGAACAAGCTTCACCCATATCACGAATGACCCTTTGATCCAGAAGCATCTCCTTATGCTGGGAGAGGCAGTGGATACTGTGGGAGGACCGCAGATTAGAAATATGGGAACCATTGGGGGGAATATCTGTAACGGGGCAACTTCTGCGGATTCTGCAGCAAGTATCAGAGCGCTGGAGGCGATAGTACATTTGGTAGGACCGGAGGGAGAGCGAGAGGTGCCGATTTCCGAGTTTTATACCGGGCCGGGAAAGACCGTCAGAAAATGGAATGAGGTCTGTACGGGCTTCAGAATTCCAAGAGAAAATTACGAGGGCTGGAGCGGAAAGTACATTAAGTACGGAAAGAGAAAGGCCATGGAGATTGCCACTCTTGGCTGTGCAGCTATGGTGAAGCTGAGCGAAGATAAGAAGAGCATTGTAGACTGTAGACTCGCTTACGGTGTAGCGGCTCCGACGCCGATTCGTTGTAAAAAAGCGGAGGACAGCTTAAAGGGAGCCGATATCCATGATGAAAAGCGGATGGAGGAATATGTAAAGATTGCTTTAACAGAAGTAAATCCCAGAAGCTCCTGGAGAGCCTCCAAGGAATTCCGTTTACAGATTATTAAAACTTTGGCAAAGAGGGCGCTGGAGGAAGCGATTCGCCGGCAGGGAGGAGAGATTCATGCTTAAAATTATTCATTTTACCGTTAATGGGAAAAAAGTAGAACTTGCCGTAGACGAGCGTGAGTCCCTGCTGGATACCCTGAGAAACCGCTTGGATCTCACTTCCGTGAAGAAAGGCTGTGAGGTAGGAGAGTGCGGTGCCTGTACCGTTTTGGTAGACGGAGAGGCGATAGACAGTTGTATCTACCTCGCGATGTGGGCGGATGGAAAATCGGTCTTGACAGTTGAGGGCTTAAAGGGGGAGAATGGAGAGCTGAGTCCGATTCAGAGAGCCTTTATCGAGGAAGCGGCAGTACAGTGCGGCTTCTGCACGCCGGGGATTATTATGTCCGCCGTGGAAATTGTGGGCTCCGGTAAGCGTTACACGAAAGAGGAGCTTCGAAAGCTGATTTCCGGGCATCTTTGCCGTTGTACCGGT
>CAUSIX010000061.1:0-7667 GCA_963531555.1 uncultured Oribacterium sp. | reverse complement strand
AAGAAAAACTGCTGTAAAGATGAAGTGGTGTATAAACAGACGAATAAGCTTTTAAAAGAGCTTTTTCCATAAATAAAGCAAGAAATCAAATTTAGAATAGAAAAAGGAGAGTAAGAATATGGGAAAGATTATAGGAATTGACTTAGGAACAACCAACAGCTGTGTAGCCGTTATGGAAGGCGGAAAGCCCGTTGTTATCCCGAACGCCGAGGGTATGAGAACCACGCCGTCCGTTGTGGCATTTACCAAGAATGGAGAGAGACTTGTGGGAGAACCTGCAAAGAGACAGGCGGTAACCAATGCGGACCGTACCATTTCTTCCATTAAGAGACATATGGGTACCGATTATAAGGTTTCCATTGACGGAAAGGATTATACTCCGCAGGAGATTTCCGCAATGATTCTCCAGAAGTTAAAGACCGATGCGGAGAGTTATTTGGGAGAGAAGGTAACCCAGGCGGTTATTACCGTTCCGGCTTACTTTAACGATGCACAGAGACAGGCGACAAAGGATGCCGGTAAGATTGCCGGACTTTCCGTAGAAAGAATCATCAACGAGCCGACAGCGGCAGCACTTGCTTACGGTCTGGAAGATGAGTCCGAGCAGAAGGTTATGGTTTATGACTTAGGTGGAGGTACTTTCGATGTTTCCATCATTGATATCGGTGACGGCGTTATTGAAGTGCTTTCTACAAACGGGGATACGCACCTTGGCGGCGATGACTATGATGATCGTATTACCAAGTGGCTTGTCGAGGAATTCAAGTCCCAGGAGGGCGTAGACCTTTCTCAGGATAAGATGGCTTTACAGCGTTTAAAGGAAGCGGCTGAAAAGGCGAAGAAGGAGCTTTCTTCCGCAACGACAACCGATATCAACCTTCCGTTCATTACCGCAACGGCTGAAGGCCCGAAGCATCTTGATATGAAGCTTAGCCGTGCCAAGTTTGAAGAGCTTACTGCAGATTTAACGGAGAGAACCGCGATTCCGGTACAGAACTCTCTTCGTGATGCGGGCTTAACGGCTTCCGAGCTTGGAAAAGTGCTCCTTGTCGGCGGTTCCACCAGAATGCCGGTAGCACAGGAGAAGGTAAAGCAGTTAACCGGAAAAGAGCCTTCCAAGAATCTGAACCCGGATGAGTGTGTGGCTCTCGGTGCTGCAGTACAGGGTGGAAAGCTTAGCGGAGAAGCAGGAGCAGGCGATGTTCTTCTTCTTGATGTTACTCCGCTTACCCTTTCTATTGAGACCCTTGGCGGCGTAGCAACTCCTCTTATTAAGAGAAATACAACCATCCCGACCAGAGCATCTCAGGTCTTCTCTACTGCAGCGGACAACCAGACTGCCGTAGATATCAATGTAGTACAGGGTGAGAGAGAGTTTGCAAGAGACAACAAGAGCCTCGGTCAGTTCAGACTGGACGGCATTCTTCCCGCACAGCGCGGTGTTCCGCAGATTGAAGTTACCTTCGATATCGATGCTAACGGTATCGTAAATGTTTCCGCTAAGGATAAGGGTACCGGAAAGGAGCAGCATATCACGATTACTTCCGGCTCCAACATGTCCAAGGAGGATATCGATAAGGCTGTCAATGAAGCCGCACAGTTCGAGGCTGCCGATAAGGAAAAGAAGGAAGCTATCGAGGTAAGAAACGGAGCGGATTCTATCGTATTCCAGACCAAGAAGGCTCTTACAGATGTGGGAGATAAGATTTCCGACAGCGAAAAGGCCGGTGTAGAAGCTGACTTAAAGGCTTTGGAAGATGTTCTTTCCGCTAATCCTCTGGAGAGTATTACGAAGGACGGTGCTGAGAAAATCAAAGCAGCGCAGGAGAAACTGATGCAGTCCTCTCAGGCACTCTTTACCAAGGTCTATGAGCAGGCACAGGCAGCCGGCGCAGCAGGTGCAGGAGCTGAAGCGGGTGGCAGCGCAAATGCCGGACAGAGTGCCGGAAGCGGTAGTGCGGATGACAATGTGGTAGACGGAGACTTTAAGGAAGTTTAATTGAAAAAGGATTTCCCGAGCCTTTCGTTCGGGGAAGTAAGTAAGAACTGTTTCGTAGGTATCGGATGCTTCGGTACCTACGAAATATTGCGTATGATAAGGATTCCCCTTCGGGGGAAAAGAGAATTGGATATGAGTCCCCTTTAGGGGAGAGGAAGAGAAGAGGATACATAAAAATGGCAGAAAAGCGTGATTATTATGAGGTGCTGGGGGTAGAGAAAAATGCTGATGACAGTGCTATAAAGAAGGCGTATCGGCAGCTTGCAAAAAAATACCACCCGGATGCCAATCCCGGAGATGAGACTGCCGCCGCAAAGTTTCGGGAAGCCTCGGAGGCCTATGCGGTTCTGTCTGATCCGGATAAGAGAAAGGCGTATGACACCTATGGCCATGCGGCATTTGATGCCAATTCCGCTGCAGGAGCAAGTTCCGGCTTCGGAGGCTTTGACTTTAGCGGAATGGATATGTCGGATATCTTTTCGGAGTTTTTCGGCGGTGGATTCTCCGGTGGAGGTTTCTCAGGAGGAAGAGCTTATGGGCGTCGTGCCAATATGCCGGAAAAGGGCGACAATATTCGCGTAGGAATACGGATTACTTTTGATGAAGCAATAAAGGGCGTAAAGAAGAATATTAAGATTCGCTATAAGGAAACCTGTAAGACCTGTAACGGTTCCGGTGCAAAGCCGGGAACGGAGAAGACGACTTGCCCAAGATGTAACGGTGCAGGACAGGTCAGAATGACACAGCAAAGTTTATTCGGTATGATTCAGCAGGTAACGACCTGTCCGGAATGTCACGGAACCGGATCCGTTATCAAGGAAAAATGTCCTGACTGTAAGGGCGCAGGCTATATCAATACCGAAAAGACGATGGAGATTTCGATTCCGGCAGGAATCGATGACGGACAGGCAATCAGGAGAAGCGGCGGAGGAGACCCCGGAAGAAACGGAGGACCGAGAGGCGATCTTCTTGTTGAGGTTTCCGTAAGTGACCATCCCTTCTTTAAGAGACAGGGAATCAATATTTACTCCACGGAAGCAATCAGCTTCCCGAAAGCGGCACTGGGCGGTACAACGATTGTGAAGACGGTAGACGGACCGGTTGAGCTAAAGATTGCTGCCGGGACGCAGTCGGAAACACGCACTCGTTTAAGGGGAAAAGGAGTTCCGTCTTTGCAGAACCCGAATATGCGCGGTGACCACTATGTTACTTTAGTGGTGGAGACACCGAAGAAATTGAATAAGAAGCAAAAGGAAGCTTTAAAGGCCTATGCCGAAAGCTGCGGAGAAACAGTGGAATAAACTAAAGTTTAGCTGAAATGGATTGTATTTGGATGTCCGATTTTTGTAAGAGGGAAAGAGAGACGGGAGATAAACCCGGACACTCTTTCCCTCTTATATTTTTCAAGAAAACTTGTTATTTTTCCAAAATAAATTGTTGAAGATACTTATTATATAAGTTTTTATCATGTCGATATAGATAAGTGGAGAGTAATGAATCAAGATGAAGGAGGAAAGATGGACAAGAACCCGGATATTACGATGGATATTCATTCCGATTCCCCTGTTTTTAGGGAAGATAAGAAGAAAAGGCAGAAGGAAATGAAGGTAGGAAAAGAGAAAGCAAAAAAAGAAAAAGGGATGAAGAGTAAAAGTCTTGCAGGAAGAATTTCCGCAATTCTTTGTGTTGCCATGCTTTTGGTTTTCGTTCTTATGAATATTTTACTTCTTGCTGCCACAGGACGTTCATTTGAAACCATTAATGAGGATTATCTTAAATCAACTACTTCTTTAAATGTGGAAAGAGTGAAGAAATCCATTACCCTTGCTGAAAATACCGCAAGAGCGATAGAAGATCATTTGGAGGAAATGTATACGGTGAAGGATACGGGTAGTCCTACGGAAGTGAGTCTCCTTAAAGATTCCCTTCGTCTTACTCCGTATCGCGCATTTGAAGAAAAATATCTCCTAGATTCGGTGTGGGAAATGATTCGCCATGATGAACACATCATGGGAGCGGGAGTATTCTTTGAACCGAATGCATTTCAGAATGATCTAGCGGAATATGCCATGTATTTGGGAAGGGATAACGGTGATGAAAACAAACGATTCTTCAAGTTTTTAGATTATAAATTTTACGGAAACGGTGCGGAAGAATACTATACCAAGGTTTCTACGGAAAAGAAGAGTCATGTGGTGGATCCTTTCGTATCCAGTATAACCGGCGAGACGATTTTTGTTCTGGTTGTTCCTATTCTCTATCAGGATGAGTTTAAGGGAGCTGTTGTAGTGGACTTAAACATTACGATGTTTAATACGCTCGGGAAGGATGATTCGGGAGAGCAGGCGAAGACCTTCTTTGACGTTCTTAACCATGACGGAAAATTCGTCTACAGCTCGAATCCCGAGGCAATGGGAAAAAATATTTCAGAATATGTCGGAGAAGAGAATTTTAAACAGAATATTCAAAGTAATTTTGATAAGCTGGAGACTTTCCATATAAAAGACAAGTCCAGAGTTCGCTATTTCTCTCCGCTTAGCATTTCCGGTACGACTTGGTATGTCCAGTCGGCAATGAGCATGGACGTGTATAACGCAGGGAAAAAGCAGGTTATCTATACTTTGATTTTTGCGGAAACGGTTATCTTTGTGTTGATACAGCTCGTTATTTTTATCACGATGAGAAAATCCTTGAAGCCTCTCGGAAAACTGGCAACGGAAAGTGATAAATTGGCAAACGGAAACTTTGATATTTCCCTATCCTATCCCTATCAGGATGAAATCGGTCGCCTGATGCAGAGCTTTAATAATATTATAAAGCGTCTGACTTATGTGGTCAGCGATTTACAGGCAAAGCTCGGCGCATTTTCAAGGGGAGACTTTGGAGAGGAAATGAAGGAAGACGAAAATTATCAGGGGGATTTTCACCCGATTCTGCTTTCTTTACAAGAGATTTCCAAAAGCTTGAACAGCACACTAAAGGATGTTCAGGGATCTTCTTCGCAGGTAAGTAACAGTGCAGGACAAGTGAGTGCCATGGCACAGAGAATTTCCGACGGAACGGCAAAGCAGGCTTCCTCTATTTCAGACTTATCCGATACCATGGAGGGCATTACGAAGCAAATCCGCCATACGGCAAAGCAGGCGGAGAAGGCTCAAAAACTTGGAGTACTCAGCGGATCTCATGTGGAAACCAGTAATCAAAAAATGACGGATATGCAGAGCGCCATGGAAGAGATTACGGAAAAATCCAAGGAAATCAGTAAGATTATTAAGACCATTGACGACATTGCTTTCCAAACCAATATTCTTTCCCTGAATGCAGCGATTGAGGCGGCAAGAGCGGGAGAAGCGGGAAAAGGCTTTGCGGTAGTTGCCGATGAGGTGGGAAATCTGGCTAAGAAATCCCAGGAAGCGGCACAAAATACTTCTCTCTTGATTGAGGAGACTATTGGAGCGGTACAAAAGGGAGCGAGGTTCACGGAGGAGACAGCGGAGGCCTTGCATTCCGTGTCCGACAGTACGAATCAGGTTAATGATTTGATTCTGGAAATTTCGAGAGCTTCGGAGGAAGAGTCTGAAGGAATCAGCAGGATTAGTGAAGGAATTCAGGAGATTTCCGCGGTGGTACAGGATAACTCCGCAACCGCGGAGGAGAGTGCCGCAACTTCCGGAGAATTGTCTACGCAGGCTAATTTCATGAACGATCTTGTGGAAAAATTCAGATTGAGATAAGAGAAAAATGCGGTAAAGAGAAGGGGCCTAGACGGAACCTCTTCTCTTTTTTTCGAAGCCCGTTGCGTAAAGACTGCACTTTGTAAAGAGTATCGCCTGGGTGGCATGTGCTCCCAATAGCTTCCTAAAGAGATACAAGGATTTTTTGAGATTGTGAAAAAAAAAACTAAGTGACTTTCTTAAAGAAATATGTATAATAAAGAGCGTTGGGAAGAGTATTAAAGAAAGAAGGAGAAGAATATGGCAAATTTGGATTTAACAAAGTATGGCATTACAGGAACAACGGAAATCGTACATAATCCCTCTTATGAAACCTTATTCAAAGAGGAGACAGCGGATTCATTAGAGGGCTATGAGAAGGGTAGAGTCAGTGAATTAGGTGCAGTAAATGTAATGACCGGAATTTATACCGGACGTTCCCCCAAGGATAAATATATCGTAATGGATAAGAATTCCAAGGACACCGTTTGGTGGACCAGTGAAGAGTATCCGAATGATAACCATCCCGCATCGGAAGAGGCATGGGCTTATTGTAAAGAGCTCGCGAAAAAGGAGCTTTCCAATAAGCGTCTTTTCGTAGTGGATGCTTTCTGCGGTGCAAACAAGGATACCAGAATGGCGGTTCGTTTCATCGTGGAGGTAGCTTGGCAGGCACACTTTGTGACCAATATGTTCATTAAGCCGTCCAAAGAGGAGTTAGAAAACTTTGAGCCGGACTTTATTGTATATAACGCTTCCAAGGCGAAGGTAGAGAACTATAAGGAGCTTGGACTGCACTCCGAGACTGCCGTGATGTTCAATATCACGAGTAAGGAGCAGATTATCCTGAATACCTGGTATGGCGGAGAAATGAAGAAGGGGATGTTCTCCATGATGAACTACTATCTGCCGCTTAAAGGGATTGCTTCCATGCACTGTTCTGCCAATACCGATTTGAACGGAAAGCACACTGCTATTTTCTTCGGTCTCTCCGGAACAGGAAAGACAACTCTTTCCACCGATCCGAAGAGACTCTTAATCGGAGATGACGAGCACGGTTGGGATGATAACGGGGTATTCAACTTTGAAGGCGGATGCTATGCCAAGGTCATTAACCTGGATAAGGATTCCGAGCCGGATATTTACCGTGCGATTAGAAGGGATGCTCTTCTTGAGAACGTCACCGTAGATGCAAACGGAAAGATTGATTTTAAGGATGGAAGCACTACGGAGAATACTCGTGTGTCCTATCCGATTAACCATATTGAGAAGATTGTACGCCCTGTTTCTGCAGCTCCTGATGCGGAAAATGTTATTTTCCTTTCTGCAGACGCTTTCGGTGTTCTGCCTCCGATTTCCATCCTTACTCCGGAGCAGACAGAGTACTACTTCCTTTCCGGCTTTACGGCTAAGCTTGCCGGAACGGAGAGAGGCATTACAGAGCCGACACCGACCTTCTCCGCATGTTTCGGACAGGCATTCCTTGAGCTTCCTCCCACAAAGTACGCTGAGGAGCTCGTTAAGAAGATGAAGAAGACCGGCGCTAAGGCATACCTTGTAAACACAGGTTGGAACGGTTCCGGAAAGAGAATTTCCATTAAGGATACCAGAGGAATCATCGATGCTATCTTAAACGGCGATGTAGCAAAGGCGGAGACCAAGAACATTCCGTTCTTTGATTTTGAAGTGCCGACATCACTTCCCGGTGTAGACCCGAAGATTCTGGATCCGAGAGATACCTATAGCGATGTGAAGGAGTGGGAAGACAAGGCAAAGGATCTTGCAGGAAGATTTGTGAAGAACTTTAAGAAGTATGAGAATTCCGAGCTTGGCAAGAGTTTAAAGAATGCCGGCCCGAAGTGCTAATTGTAAATTTAAGATAAAGACATTTTTAATTGTGAGTGCCTGTACTTAAGATTAAGAATGAAAAGCAGAAAAGCGATTGTGAGAAATGG
>CAUSIX010000060.1:0-7713 GCA_963531555.1 uncultured Oribacterium sp. | reverse complement strand
GGTATTATTTCCTACCTCATAAAGGAAAATCACGCCGTCCACCTCTTTTGTTTCCCTGAGAACGCTGACGATGCCGTCCACATCCTTCTGATCCACGGAAAAACTTTCCATGTCCTTCCTGCTGAGAGAAGAAGCAAAAATACGCCCCTCCATATAGAGCTTTCCCTCTAAAAGCACCTTTCCCGTAACACGCTGCTGATTCACTGTCTTCATATAGAAACTGTCATCGATGATGGAGGAAAAAGCAATCCCCTTATCCATGCATTTCCCTGCTATCTCCATCGTATGGGAACTTGTAGAACTGTATTTAAAGACACCGGTATCATGAATGATTCCGGTATAAATACAAGTTGCCACTTCTTTTGTGAAATACCGTTCATCCATTAAATCAAAGCTGATTTCGCAGGTGCTTGACGCGTCAGGCAGGATGGTATGATAGGGAAACTCTTCTCCGCTACTCGTAATGTGATGATCCACGACATAGCGTTCTTTCGCATTTTTCGCGAGTCGCCCGTATTCTCCCAGTCTTTCATAAACTCCACAATCACAGATGATGGCGAGGTCATACTCGTCTTTAGGAATGTCATGGCGAATCTCGGAGAAGCCGGGAAGGTAGGCAAATTTATTGTTCGCTTCCATCAGGAACACTGTTACTTCCTTCTCCGGAAAACGTCCCAGAATATAATTTTTCCAGCCCAAAGTAGAGCCCAAACAGTCTCCATCCGGACGAGTATGCCCTAAGATACAGATGTTTTTTGCCTTTTCTATCAGAGATTCCAGAAGCTCTCTCATGTTTTGCCTCACTATTCTTCCTCTTCTTTATAATGATTTTCCCGATTCACCGCCTCCCCTACAGGACGTGCCTCATCCTCCAGTTTTACCTTATTAATCAAGGCATCCATACGGGAACCGTACTCTACGGAATGATCCGGGACAAATTGTAATTCCGGAGTATGTCGAAGATTCAAGCTTTGCGCCAATTCCCTTCTTAAAAATCCGGCAGCGGCCTTCAATCCTTCTATAGTCCTGCCAAGACTTTCCTCACTTCCAAGACAGGAAACATAGACTTTACAATACTGTAAATCGGTGCTTAAGTCCTCTCCGGTCTCATCACAAAAGGGAGATAAATTTCTTCGTACATCTTCATTTCTTCTTTGATTCTTAAAACTTTGTCTTTTCAAGCTACACCTCTTCCTTATTTCACATCAGAACGAGCGAGATACCGCGCTTCGCAAATGATTCTCGTTCTTGATAAGATGTCTCCGCATTCTCTCAGTCACTTGTTGAGAACAAAAAAGCTGTGAAAGAGCAAAGATAAGTTCTTTCACAGCCCCCATTTATCTCTTTACTTCTTCCATGATATAAACTTCCAACTGGTCACCCTCTTGGATATCGGTATAATCTTCCAGAACAATACCGCACTCCTGCTTGGTTCCTACTTCCTTTACATCATCCTTAAAGTGTCTGACGGAGGCAATATTTCCGTCAAAGAGCTGTTCGCCCTCTCTTGTGAGGCGCGCCTTCGCTCCTCTTTGTACCTTACCGTCCGTAACGAAAGATCCCGCAATCACACCTACTCCGGAGGACTTAAAGATCATCCGCACTTCCGCATGGCCAATAATTTTTTCCTCAAAGACAGGAGCAAGCATCCCCTTCATCGCCAGTTCAATATCTTCAATTACCTTATAGATAATGTTATAGAGACGAACGTCTACATTTTCTCTTTCGGCAATATCCTTCGCTGTAGCATCGGGCTTCACATCAAATCCGATAACAATCGCATTGGAAGCAATGGCAAGATTAATATCGGACTCATTGATAGCACCTACACCGGAATGGATAACCTTGACCTGCACTTCTTCATTTTGAATCTTCTGTAAGGAATCCCGAACCGCTTCCACGGATCCTTGTACATCCGCTTTAAGCACAATCGGAAGATCTTTCAACTCACCTGCCTTAATCTGATCAAAGAGCGCATCAAGACTGACTTTCTTTCTGGACTCTTCCACCATCTTCTGCTTTCCTTCGGAAACGAAGGTGTCGGCATATGCCTTCGCCTCTTTCTCGTTATCCTTCACTTGGAAAATCTCTCCGGCATTCGGTACGGAATTTAAACCTAAAATCTCAACCGGCATGGAAGGCGTTGCCTTCTTAATCCGTCTTCCCTTGTCGTCAATCATGGCACGAACTTTACCGAAAGCGGAGCCCACAGCCACAACATCTCCTACACGAAGCGTTCCCTTCTGCACAAGAAGTCGGGCAACGGAACCTCTACCCTTATCGAGTTCCGCCTCAATCACCACGCCATAGGCTTTACGATTCGGATTAGCCTTGAGTTCCAGAACATCCGCCTCCAAGGCAATATTTTCCAAAAGATTTTCCAAGCCCCCTCCGGTTTTTGCGGATACAGGGCAGCAAATGGTGCTTCCACCATAATCTTCCGCAACCAAATCATAGGTCATCAGCTCCTGTTTTACCTTCTCCACATTTGCCGTCGGCTTATCAATCTTGTTAATAGCTACTATAATCTCGGTATTGGCAGCTTTAGCATGATTAATGGCCTCAATGGTTTGCGGCTTAATCCCGTCATCCGCAGCTACAACCAGTACGGCAATATCCGTCGATTGCGCACCGCGCATACGCATGGCGGTAAAGGCTTCATGTCCTGGAGTATCAAGGAAAGTGATCACTCTCGGCTCTCCGTTTACCTTAACGGAAACCTGATAAGCACCGATGGACTGGGTAATTCCGCCATGTTCCTTACTCGTTACATTCGTGTTTCGAATCGCATCCAGGATAGAAGTCTTACCATGGTCAACGTGTCCCATTACAGCAACGACAGGCGGACGAGACTCCAAGTCCTTCTCCTCGTCGACCTCGGAATCCTGTATCAATTCCTTAATGACATCGACTTTTTCTTCCATTTCGCAAAGAATATCGTATTCTACCGCAATATTCTCCGCTTCTTCATAAGAAAGCTCCGTATTCAGTGTTACAATCTGTCCTTTTAAGAAGAGCTTTTTGATAATGTCGGCTGACTTCTGTTTCATCTTTTCCGCAAGCTCTTTAATCGTAATGACTTCCGGAAGGGTAATAGACTTAATGGTTTCTTCTACTGTTTTCACTACTTCAGGCTTAATAAAGGCTCCTTTTCCTGTCTTCTTTACCTTAACCTGATCATCTCTCTCGTAGGATTGTGTTGCGCCGTACTTGTTCTGCTTTCTCTGCGCTCTGTTTTTCTGGGAAATTGTTGCCTTTTCATTTTCAAAGCTCTGCTTCCCGTAAGTTTTCTTCTGCGGTTTCACGGCGTCATGCTTTACGCGACTCTGCTTCTCCACAATTTCCGATGTAAAGGAAGGTGCAGCTGTCTTCTTTCCCGCTTGTGCCTTTCCTCTTCCTTCAAAAGGCTTTTTGTCTTCCTCCTTGAAAAATCCGCCTCTTTTCTCACTATCCTTTCCGAAATTCTTCGTGAAAGCGGGTTTTCTCTCTGTTTTAGGAAATGCCGGAGCTTTTCTTTCCGTATTTTCCTTCTCCGAAGACTTTTCCCTCGCCTTCTTTGCCGCCTCTTCCGCTTCTTTCTTTCTGGCCTCTTCTCTTTCCCTTTCTTCCTTAAGAATTCTTTCTTCCTCGAGCCTCTTTTCTTCTTCCGCCTGTTTTTTCTGAATGGCATTTAAGGCCTTAAGGGGCGTCACTCTTGCCGTTCCCGGAGGAAGCGGTCTTCCGTTAGGAGACTTCTTCTCTTCCTCCTTCTTTGTCGCCTCTTTGCCTTCTTTCGCCTTCTTGTCTTTATCTGAAAATTTACCACTCAGAGGGTGGTTTTTATGATTGACAGAATTCTGAGAATGGAAAACCACAGCCAATTTTTTCTTCTTGACCGTACCTTCTTCCTTTTTCTTCGCACTGCTTTTTGCCTTATTCTCCTCTAACATTCGCATTCCCTCCATTCATAATCCCGACTATTCTCTCCCCGAAGCCTTCATCCTCTATAGATAGAGAAGAACGCATTTCCTTACCGATAATTTTCCCGAGCTCCTCTTTTTTCCCATATTGATAAAAAGGGATTTTGTAGTAAAAACAACTGTTATTAAACTTTTTTGTCGTGTTTTCAGAGGCATCTTCCGCTACAAACACAACTTTTGCCTTACCCTCTTTGATGGATTTCTCCACGGAAAACTCCCCTGCTTTAATCTTTCCCGCCTTCATCGCAAGTCCGATTAAACCATAAACTCTATTCTGCAATTTTTTTAATTTCCTCCTTCAGCTTCATTAAGCTTTCCTCAGGAATATTTTCCTTAAAGGCTCTAAAAAAAGCCTTCCTTTTCTCCGCCTTTTCCAAGCAGGAAATCCTTGGACAAAGATAAGCCCCTCTTCCGTTCTTTTTTCCGCTTAAATCCAGACAATATACGCCGTCTTCTCCCCTAACAATGCGTAGAAGATCTTTTTTCGCTTTCTTTTCATTACATGCTATGCAAGAACGCAAAGGCTCTACTTTCATTTTACCTCCAGAGTACTTCTAAAAACTATTCCTGTTCCTCTTCCGTATAGTCGTCCGGGTGCTCCTCATTTTCCTCATCAGCTTCGTCTTCTCCGTGATAATCAATCCCCATTTCATCAAAAATCCCCTGCTCCTGTGCCTGGGATTCCGACTTAATGTCAATCTTATAATTGGTAAGCTTCGCAGCCAGACGTGCATTCTGCCCCTCCTTACCGATAGCAAGAGAAAGCTGGTTATCCGGGACAATGACCAAAGCATCCTTATTATCCTGATCCGCAATTACCGCTATAACCTTGGCGGGAGAAAGCGCATTTTCAATGAGGTAGGCCGGATTTTCATCATAATTAATGATATCAATCTTCTCTCCCCGAAGTTCTTCCACTATAGCATTGACTCTTGTTCCGTTTAAACCTACACATGCGCCGACAGCGTCAACATCCTCATCGTGCGATAAAACAGCCATTTTGGTACGAGAGCCCGCTTCTCTGGCTATAGCTTTAATCTCTACAATACCGTCCCTAAGTTCCGCCACTTCTTCATAAAACAGTTTTCTCACGAGCTCCGGATGTGTTCTGGAAAGAATCAGCTTCGGTCCCTTCGGATTATCCTTCACTTCCACAACATAAACCTTAATTCTCTGATTGGGGAGAATCTTTTCCCCTTTGATTTGCTCTCCCTCTGCGAGATAACCGTCTACCTTGCCTAAATTCACAATGAGCGCTCTGCCCGTATCTTTCTCCACAACTCCGGAGATTACTCTCTTAGCCATGGAATAATACTCTTCGTAGAGAATCTTTCTTTCTTCTTCCCGAATCTTTTGGACGATTACCCCCTTCGCATTCTGCGCCGCAATACGGCTGAAAGCCTTGGAGTCTATCGGAACCTGAACGATGTCCCCCAAAGAGTATCTCGCATCAATATTTCTTGCCTCTTCCAAGCTGATTTCCTGATTGGGGTGATTTACTACTTCTACGACCGTTTTTTCCGCAATCACGGTAAAAGCCGCTGTTTTCGGGTCCATGCTGACTTTTACATTGTCCGAAGAACCGAAATGATTCTTACAAGCCGTCTGTAAAGACAACTCAATGGCCTCAATAATAGCTTGTTTGGAAATTCCTTTTTCTTTTTCCAACAAATCCAGCGCCAATCTTAATTCCTCATTATTCATCGCTCTACTCCCTCTTATTCCTCTATGTCCTCTTCAAACGCAGCTTCACTGTCGGAAGGATTGTCCTTGAATCCTAAGGAACAAACCTCCAAGATATACTCTTCTTCAATAAAGTCTTCCTGATCCAACCACTTGGAGAGCCTTCTGGAAACCATCGCACAGTCATTGACCGTCATATCCTCTTCGTCCGCCCTGTATATAAAGGCACGAAGATAATGCATTCCCGTTTCCTCCGTAAATGTCACACTGTCTAAAACATATCCCATAGAAGGAAGGATTTCTTCCAGATATGCTTTCGTTCTCTCTGTTTCCATGAAATTTCACTCCTTATTGTTAAAAGGAGCAAGCCAACGCTTGCCCCTTTCCAAGTTACAACAATGAAATACTGTTGAATTCTAACACGCTCTTATCTAAATTGCAAGTATCAAAATAATATCTCTTGCAATCTCTTGCAATGCCTTGCAATCTATATAATCTCCTGTAATCCAAATAATCTCTTGTAATCCAAATAATCTCTTGTAATCCAAATAATCTCTTGTAATCCTTGTAATACTCTTCTCATTCTATGAGTTATTACTGCCTCAAAAAAAGAGACCCTTTATGCAAAGAGTCTCTTCTATGCGTGCGACAGGATTCGAACCCACGACCTTCTGGTCCGTAGCCAGACGCTCTATCCAACTGAGCTACGCACGCCTGCGAAATGCAATGTTTATATTAGCAAATCAGCAAATCGCTGTCAAGCAAAAAGTATATTTTATTTTTTTCATCGCCCGGAAATCAATCCTCAACTTGACTGTTTTTCTCCAAAATCCCCGGTATCTCCGCTAGAGAAACGATACGGTAACGGAATTCCGCTCGGGAACCGGCAAGTTCCTTCACTCTTCTGGAAATTCTCTGGTAAATAATCGCACAATCTTCTCTCTTTGTTCCGATCAAAAGGATTAAATATTGAGACGGAGAATACTTGGTATAAACATCCCCCTTCCGGAGTCCCTCGGAGAGAGACTGCTCGAGAATCTCCGCTCTGGCATTTAACTTGTCCTGATTATGAATCGGTTTTCCTTCATAATCCACCAAGGTGCAAAGCATCATGAAAATGGAAGAACCTCTTCTCTCCAAATTTCTTCTCAAGACATGATAAACATCAATAAAACTGGTGAAAGGACAAAGATAAGCCCCAAGCTTTTTCGCCCCCATCTCACTTTTCAGTTTCTCATCCTTTCGGACGATATTGGCTTGAATCTGCCGTATGTCATCCGTCACTACCCGAACATTGTCGGAAAGTCTGTCATAACAGGAACGAAGCGCTTCAGGAATAGGAACCTCCAGCTCGTCCTGATAGTAATGAGCACACTTGGTATAAAGTTCATATGCCGTCTTATAATCTTTTCTAAGAATCAAGGCGTCTATCATTTCAATCTGCCAGCCGTTGTCCGGGTAAATCTTGTTTGCCTTATCATAGAGCTCAAAAAGCTCTTCATACTCTTCCTTGCTCTTATAGTGCTTGCCCAGGAAGTCAATAACATCATCGTAGAGTCTTTTCAAACGAACGCTCTCTAAAATAACCCAGTAGTCCGTTGCAAACTCGGGCAGAAGCTCTCCTTTATATATGGCAAAGGCTTTTCGATAAAGACTAAGCTTTTTTTCTTCCTTCTTTTCATTCTTGGCCTTTATGCAAATATCTTCAAACTCCTGCACATCCAGTACATACTCATAATCAGCATGAATTTCAGGTGCATATACCCCTCTTTTTCCGTCAATAATCTTTTTCCCCGGCATTCCCGCCTTTTTGAGCTGAGTTCTTGCCTGATGGAGCAGATTGTTCAAACTGTTATTTTCATCCAAAAGAGCTTTATGACCAAAAATTCCGTCTATCAAGTCGCGCTTGGAGACTCCGCCAAATCCTCTTAACATAACAATTTCCGTCAGCTTCAAAAAATTGGCCTTACTATTGTTACCTAAATCTAAGATTTTATCTCCTACTGTCAGAGAAAATCCCCCCAGCATCTGTACATAAATTTTAGTTTTCTTCTTCGTGTCCATATCTATC
>CAUSIX010000059.1:0-7731 GCA_963531555.1 uncultured Oribacterium sp. | reverse complement strand
CTGTGCAGATTAAGCGTTTGTTTCAGCGTCTTCTCAGCGTAAAAAAACCGATTCTTTGCGTGGGAGGCGGTGTTCATTTAGCGGGGGTTTCTGAAAAGGTAAGGGAATTTTCTCACAAATTCAATATTCCGGTAGTGAGCACCATGATGGGACTCGGCACGATGCAGGACCTTGATCCGCTGTACTTCGGTATGGTGGGAAACAACGGAAGGTCTTACGGAAATAAGGCCATGAATAGAGCGGAACTCATTATCATGATGGGCGCGAGAGTTGCGGATCGTTCTATCAGTCAGCCCGATTTGATTACGGAAAATAAAACCTTGGTGCATATTGATGTGGATCCCGCGGAAATCGGGAAGAATGCCGGTCCGGAGATTCCTTTGGTAGGAGATCTTTCCAGTGTACTGGACAGCCTTCTTCATGTGGAAGCGGAGCTTTCCTATCCCGATTGGATGGAGGAATTAAACGGCATTAAAGAAGAGACGGAGCTTCTTATAGAAAAGAAGAAAAAAGAGGAGTTGAACGCTACTCTTGTCAATCCGCATTATTTCCTAAGGGAACTGAATCTGGCATTACAAGATGATGCTATCTATGTAGCGGATGTGGGGCAGAATCAGCTGTGGTCCTGCAAGCATTATAAAATGAAGGAAGGACGTTTCTTGACCTCGGGCGGTATGGGAACTATGGGCTATTCTCTTCCTGCGGCAATTGGTGCTTATTTTGCGGAAAAGGAGATTGCTTGTTTAGAAGATAGAAAGAATAAAAAGGAAATTATTGCCGTCATGGGAGACGGTGCCTTTCAGATGAGTCTTATGGAGCTTGCGACTCTTCGCCAATACAGTGCACACGTGAAAATTATTGTTTTTCATAATGGTGTTCTTGGTTTGGTAAGACAGTATCAAAAGACGGCATATAAGGAGCATTATTCCATGATTGACTTAAGCGGGAATCCGGATTTATCTCTGCTTTCCAAGGCGTACGGTCTTTCTTATTTTTCCGTAAAAGAGAATAAAGAGGTAAAAGAGAGTATTCGAGCCTTTTTGGATAAAGAGGAAAATGGAATCTTGGAAGTCTTTGTAGATATGGAGGAGACGGCCTGATGAAGAGAATTTATTCTGTCTTGGTAGAAAACCGCGCCGGTGTGTTGGCAAAGGGTGCAGGGTTGTTTTGGAGGCGTTGCTTTAATATTGAGTCCTTGACCGTAGGAGAGACGGAAGACAGTGCGGTCTCCAATCTGGTCATTGTTTCCAGCGGGGAGGAGCGAACCTTAGAGCAGGTGGAAAAACAGCTGAACAAGAAGCTGGATACGATTAAAGTACGAACCTTCACGGAAAATCAGGGACTTTGCAGGGAACTTCTCATGGTTAAGCTTCGTTATAAACGGGACAATCGTAAAGATATTATGGAAAATTGCCAGATTTTAGGGGCGAAAATTGTGGAACTTAGCAGAAGCCAGATGATTATCGAAATGTGTGATACCCCGGAAAGAATCAATATGTTTTTGGATACTCTGAAAACGGTGAGCATCCTGGAATGTGCTCGTACAGGGACTCTTGCGATGCTGAAGATTTCCGAGAGTGAAAATAAGTAAAATGAAAGTAAAATGAAATAGCTAAAGACGAAGCTAATACTTGTTTTACGATGTTAATTTTGGCATAATATAGCGAGAATTGTGTTTTTTTAGTAAAGGAGAATATTATGAAAGTTATTTCAACAAGCAATGCACCGGCAGCTATCGGTCCTTATTCTCAGGGCTTTGTGGTAGGAAATTTAGTGATTTCCTCCGGTCAGATTCCGGTAAATCCTGAAAATGGAGAGATTCCGGCTGATATTTCCGCACAGGCGGAGCAAAGCTGTAAGAATGTAAAGGCGGTTATTGAGGCAGGCGGAAGTGATATTTCCAAGGTTGTAAAGACCACTTGTTTCTTGGCTGATATGGCGGATTTTGCTACTTTTAATGCTGTATATGAGAAGTATTTTACCTCTAAACCGGCTCGTTCCTGCGTAGCGGTAAAGACACTTCCGAAGAATGTTCTTTGTGAAATTGAGGCTATAGCGGAACTGTAAATGAGGTTTTATACTTACAATTACCTTTTAAGCAGAATAGAGGTGACCAATTGGGTACAAATCTTTTTCATTGCTTTGGCCACCTCCGTATTGCTTTTCGGTGTATTTAAATATTACAAAGAGAAAAAGCAAAGCAAGTACAGAGAGCTTTCTCTGATTGCTTTGTTTTTGGTGTTGATATTAATCGGAATTCGTATTAATGATATACAAGTGCATAAAGCGATTGACGACGGGTACGGAACGGCTCTGAAACTGATAGAGGAATTGTCGGAAACCATGGATATCCCGAAGGAAGATATCGTGATTAATACACAGGCAGCCCGAGACGGGGCGATTATTCGAGTTCCGGAAGAGAAGTATTACAGAGTGATTTATGCGGACGGGAAAATGCTTTTGGAGAATATGGAACTTTATCATCCCCAAATTGAAATTATAGATTCGGAGTAAAAGTCATGATTTTATCCTATATCAATATAGCCATAAAGCTTGGCATGGGCTTAATCAGTTTAATCATCGTGATTAATATTACCGGGAAGGGAAATTTGGCACCTTCTTCCGCTATTGATGCGGTGCAAAATTATGTTTTGGGTGGAATCATTGGCGGTGTTATTTATAATAGCAGCATCGGTATTTTGCAATACCTTGTGATTTTAATGATTTGGATCTGTTTAGTTTTAAGCATGAGGTGGTTAAAGACCAACAATTCTTTTTTTAAAGTGGCAATTGACGGTAAACCGGTTGTGGTGATATCCAGAGGAAAGCTGGATACGGAGGCGTGTAGGACTTCCGGCCTTACTGCGCATGAGATTATGTTTAAGCTGCGAAGCAACGGAATCTACAGTATTAAAACAGTGAAACAGGCAGTACTGGAGCAAAATGGACAGTTAATTATTGTCCAAGCAGGAGAAGAAAATCCTCGTTTTCCTTTAATCACGGACGGGACTATTCAATTACAGGCTCTGGACAGTATTGATAAGACGGAAGAATGGCTAATGGAAAAACTGAAAGAGCAGGATGTGGAAAATATTTCCGATGTTTTTCTTGCCGAATATGAAAATGGTAACTTAAACTTGGTGAGATATTAAGCAGGGGGCAGTATGAAGTGTAAATTTTGCGGAATGGAAGTAGACGAGAAACAGAGGTTTTGTCCTAACTGCGGTTTACTTTTGGATTTGAGTTTTACGGCATACTCTGTTCATTCTATTCAAAAAGCGGAGGGAAAAGAGGAAAAGTCTTTTCAGGAGTCTTCCGACAAGGGTACTGTCAAAGAAGATGAGGCGAAGAGCTTTGTCCAAGAAACAGTGGGGGAGCCTGAAATAGAGGAATCTGAAAACGAAGAGAAAGATAATGAAGCTGAAATTACGGAACCTGAAACCGAAGAGTCTAGCGAGGGTGAAGTTGAAATAGAGGAATCTGAAACTGTAGAGATTAACAATGAAGAGACCGAAACGGAGGAGTCTGAAATTGTAGAGTCCGAGACTGAGGAGTTTGAAACCGGAGAAAAAGAGATAAAAGTAAAGGATTCGGAGGAAGGTGAGGAAGCCGATACGGCCGAAGAAGTAAACGAGGAAGACGGATCAGCGGAAGAAGTAATGGAAGATAACGCAACGGAAGCTGTAGATGAAGAAGATGCAACGGAAGCTATAGATGAAGAAGACGATGCTGTGGTAGAAGCAGATAAAAGAGAAGAAGAGAAAGTAACGGCAACTGCGTCGGAGGGCTTAGATGCTGCGGAAGCGGATACTTCCGCAGAAGTAATCCAATTGAAGGATTATATCCCGGAAGCCACAGATAAAGAAACAGAAGAGCCGGATGAGGAGATAGAAGATTCCGGAGAAGAGATAGAGGATTCCGGAGAAGAAATAGAGGATTCCGGAGAAGAGATAGAATATTCCGAAGAGGAGATTGAAGATAAGGAAGATGCAGAAGAAGAAATAAATGATACGGAAGAGGAGTTTTTTGGTGAAATACCCGATGATCCGGATGATTTTCATGAAAAAGCAATGGTTCCTCCGGAATCCCTCAAGGAATTAAAAGCAAAAAAGCATGGTAAAAAAATCATTATTGCCACGGTTGCCGCTGCCGTGCTCGGCATAAGCGGAATCAATTATTTAAATTCCTCTTCCGTCCGTTACGATTCTTTATTAAAAAAAGGGGACAATCTTATTAAAGCCGATCAGTATGATGAAGCTGTTCAGAGCTTGGAAAAGGAAAAAGGAAGTTTCAAGCTTGATGAAAGATATTATTTACTTCTGTCCAATGCTTTATCCAAAGCCGGAAGGCACGATGATGCAGTGTCCTGTTTAGAAGAGGCGGTAAAAAATTTTCCGAATAGTGAAACTGTAAAGTCGGCTTTAACGGAGTTAAATCCTAAGGTCAGCAGTAATATCAGTGAAGAGACTTATCATGACAGTATTACCGTTGAATTAAAAAGTGATTACGGAAAAATAATATACAGCTTAACCGGCGGAAAAGAGGATGTTGCGCAGGCAGAATATACTTCGCCCATTCCTATCAGTAGAAATGGTAAATACACGATTTTGGCCTATGCCTTGTCATCCGATGGAGCAAAGGGGGAGCTGTATACTAAAGAATTTACCGTAGACTTAGATAAAGAGAAGTATCATCTTTCCTCTTTTGTGGATTCGGAAGAGGGGAAAATCTATATTGATGCAAATGGAGACAAGGCGGTTGGTTGGACTTTAATAGACGGTTCCTATTATTATTTTAATGAAAAGGGAATCATGCAAAGCGGATTTCTGGATTTGGACGGGGAAAGATATTATCTGGACAGTGACGGGAAAATGCATACCGGTCGATTAGACCTTGGGGATAAGAGCTACTATTTTGATGAAAATGGGCATATGATTCGTGATGCCTGGATGGAGAATCGCTACTATCTTGATGAAAATGGAGAAATGCTGAAAAATCAAAAGAACAGTGAAGGTATTTATTTTGATAAAAACGGTGATCGTTCTTTTGATGCGGAGAGCTTATATAAAGAGCATCCGGACAGTATCTTATCGATAGTTAGTAAGGAGAGAAAAACAGAAGGAAATCATTATATTTTTACGGCAAAAGTGTACTATCAGAAGAAAAATGGAAGACCTGTCGGTGCCCCTGCTTACGAGACGGAAATTATTATTTCGAAGTCTGCTCTTATGTCTTATTTAGATGAACCTCTTCCCAGTATTACTGCGCAGGATGCGGTCTCCTTCTTACCTAAACTGTATTTGCAAAACATTGTTCAAAATAAAGAAGGAATAGTGACCAAGTTCAGCTTTGTTTTGGGAGAGAGACATCATTAATATGGATATGAAAAGGATGCTTCTTCCTTTTCTTCTCGTTTCCTTTCTCTTTATTGTAATTCTCACAGTGATAATTTACAGGATAATGTGGATACGATTAGAGGCTATGATTAAGAAGAAAAAAGAAGAACAAGGGAAAGAGGAAAAAGAACAAGGGAAACAAGGGGAAGAGACACAAGAGGCAGAAGTACAAAGTACGGAAGAAAAAGAGAAAGACAAGGACAAAGATAAGGATAAGGATAAGGATAAGGTCAAAGACAAGGGACAAAGATAAAAGTAAAAACATAAGGAAGAGAAAAAAGCTGTCAGAGCGTATGTCCTGACAGCTTTCTCTTTTAGTATTCTTAACATGTGGTGAAACGAGAGTCTTAGACAACTTGTTGTAAGGAGGACGGAGCATAGACAGCGTAATTTACTGCTCTTTAAAATAAATCATTCCCTCATCATTCATTTCGTCTACAATAGCCAAACTGTACACATCATAGCCGGTTTCTCTCAGCTCTTTTCCGCCGGACTGAAAACCTTTTTCTATAGCAATTCCGATACCCGCAATTTCCGCTTCAGCCTGATTACAGATATCTATAAGCCCTCTCATGGCCTTTCCAACGGCCAGGAAATCATCAATCAGAAGTACGGTATCCTCTTTAGATAAAAATTTCTTGGAGAGAGTTACAGTGAAGTCTTTTCCATAAGTATAGGAGTGAACGGTGGAAGTGTAGAGTTCTCCGTCTAAATTTTTACTCTTAGCTTTTTTAGCGAAAACAACAGGGACTTTGAAATACTGTGCGGTTAGACAGGCAAGAGCAATACCGGAAGCCTCAATTGTCAAAATTCTGGTAATATTCTTATCCTTGAATTTTTCATAGAATTCTTTTCCAAGCTGTTCTAAGAGAGCAACATCAAGTTGGTGATTTAAAAAACTATCCACTTTCAAAATATTCCCGGGTCTAACCTGTCCGTCTTCTTTGATTCGTTCTTCCAACAACTTCATTTCACTTCCCATCCTTTCAAAAAAAGCACTTGTCTATGTTATGTAAGTATAGTAAAACTTAAGCAAGTTTCCTATATCCTAAAGCAAAATGGAAAAAAAAGGAAGAGTAAAAAAGTCCTATTTTCAATTATTCTGTAAATAGAGGAGGTTAAAGAGTAGCGGTGGAAAAAGTACATTTACCGGGAGGATATGATCAGGTTTTAGAAGACTTTGCAAGAAAGAATAATCTTTCTGTCAATACGGCATTTTATAATATCATGGATTTTATTCAGCTAAAGGATTATTCTTTTCCTTCCGTGAAAATTCTGATTGAAAATCCTGATGAATATTTGGAAGAAGGAAAGGAATTAAAAGAGCAGGAAATTCTCATGGCTTTTATGGAAAGCTTTGGAGAAAACACGGTGGGAGCCACTGTTCGGGGATATTATAAGCGTTTAAATCAATATCTTCTTCTGGAAATAGACTACGATGATCCGCTTTCTTGTTGGGAAATTTTATCCATGTTTCAGAGGAAAATTCCCTCCATGGAAGTTTTTAATGACTACCTTTATCTCTTTTATGTGAGAGATATTACGGAAAAAGAGTATAGTCCGAAATCCTTAGTTTCTATTTTGAATTTAAATGAAGAAGAGGAAGTATACACTAAAGCCGGCTATTTTGATTCCATTTATATCGATGAAGAGGAATTTGAGGAAGAGGAAGAGGAAGAGTAGAGCGTATTACAGTTTTTCTCTACAATACGCTCTGATTCTTGCCACTTGATAAAGTGAGCCTAAGCAAAGAAGAAGGCTTTTTTGTTTATCATTATAGAGTTTATCCAGATTCCACTTGAGGCCCTCCTCCAAGGAAGACGGGAGATATATTTCCCCGGCAAATTCTTCTTGCCATTGTGACTTGAGAAACTCCGGATTCAACCCTCTACTGTCATCCGCTTTTGCAAAGCAGAAGCTCTCTGTATTGTTCTTTAAAATATGGAGCATTTCCGAGTAGTTTTTATCTTCCATGACGGAAAACAGGATTCTTTTTTTATGATTTGGAAAGAACATTTCTACGGAACGAACTAAACTTTGGACAGCTTGCGGGTTGTGGGCTCCATCTAAGATAATCAAAGGATTTTTTTTGAGAATTTCGACCCGACCCTTCCACTCTACGGGCTCTCGTCCGCGCTGTACCGCTTCTTCCGAACGGGCATAGCCCCTGTCTTTTAGGCAATCAATCGCTTCACATATGACCATCGCATTATCCAGTTGAAAATCACCTAGGAGAGAAAGGGCATATTCCTCCCTGTTCTTGTAGGAAAAATACTGATATCCGTTATCAATACTGAAAGGAAAGCTATGCAGATACCGACTGTCACTAAGAATA
>CAUSIX010000058.1:0-7849 GCA_963531555.1 uncultured Oribacterium sp. | reverse complement strand
CAGTATAGCAGGTGGCCGAAAAATTGCCTATACTCCATATTCGGATATGGTTTTAAGGCACGATAATGTTCTTAACTTCATTGTAAAGTCCTTAGACAGCAAAGGTCCAGTTGTTTCTGATTTTATCAGAACCCTTGTTGAACCCATTGAAGATGTATGTAATGAACGGGCAACCGTATTGAAAACGGGGATGAAGGTGAAATTGTTGGTAAAGGATGGACTCACGATGTTGTTTCAACTTGGAGAATTAAAACCATTTTTACCCTATACTTCTTTATCTGCTGGGGAAAAGATATTAGCCATTGTTCTTATGACGGATCTCGTTAATTTGTTTTCTGGTTCTGGTTTCTTAATTATTGATGATACAGATCATTTAGATGAGGATAGTTTTGAGGTATTGTTGAAATTTGTTACGGATCAAGATATACAAGAACAGTATGATAACATCATCATTAGTTCCGTGAACCATTCCGATATTGTCAATAAAATAAAAGATCACGATGTAGACCATATTGAGATGTAAAAAGAAGGGGCTGTAAAAAATCAAAATGATAAATAAATTTTCAGCAATATAGGTCTGAATGTGGGGTAGTCTGAGCCCGTCGGTACTTGCGAAAAACAAGAGAAACGCAGTTTTTCGCTTAGTATCCGTTACGAGGCGAAGCTAGCGAGAGCGTGCCCCAAGTTCAGACCTATATTGCTTAGAAAAATATTTTGTTTTTTTACAGCCCCTTTTTGTGGACTACTGTTGTCTTAAATTCTCTGGTTCTGGGTGTGTACTAAAAAGAATAGCCCAATAAGACTTACCATTTTCATCAACATAATACCCAGAACCGAAAGTCAATATATCTCTACGTAACATAATTTCATTATGCTGTTTACTTCCCTTAAAAGCAAGAAAAGCATCTCTTGGAGTCTTGACAGTATCAACAATAATTTCACCATTCACGCCATATGTTCCAATTAAAATTCCACCTTCAGGTCTAAAATGATCCATCCGAATACTTAATTCTTCAGCCCTAGTCTGTGCCATTTCGTTTAAATAGTCGTTTTCTTCTAAAGTGTTCAAACCTTTTTTTTCTCTGTATTTGTTCACTCTTCTTAAAAGATCTGCACGATATTCATCTCGTCTTTCGTTAAAATCTTCATTACCTTGATTTTCCTCATGGTTTCTTGTTTCAGCAAGATTGCTGTTTTTTGTTTCTGTGAAATTATTGATTACTGTGTTGTTACCGTTATTCGTATTATTTTTGGGAATCAAATCTGAAGTTTTAGTTTGAACAATGTTAGAAACCGTCCAAGTCCCATTTTCATTTACAGTATATCCGTCAGGGGTAATGGTATTTTCATACATCCATCCATTTTCATCAAAACAGTAACATTCCGCAATGCCGTCCTGATTGCCGTCAATCCATTGCCAAGAGGACTTGAAATAATCCCCATTTCCTAAATCATACCACCATGCATTTTTATTTTCTCCCTTTACCCAGTCTGCCTGTGCAGTACCGGAAAGAAGAAAGACGAAGCTCATGAAGGCACAGAGCAAGCTCGGTAAGAGACAGAGTGAGCCCGGTAAGACACGGAGTGAGCCCGGTAAGACACGGGGTGGGCCCGGTAAGACACGGAGCGAGTTTCCTAAGCTATGGATAAGACTCATCGGAGTACGAAAAAGTCTTGTTTTTTTCCTTATTTTCTTTTTCATTGCATTCCTCCTTGTTTCCGCATCAAAAAGGGAAGGGTAAGAGAAGCGCCTCCCCGTGCCTTTCCTATCGGCAGGAGAGAAAAAAATATAAAGGGGAGAGGAATGACCTTTCTAAAATATCGTTCGCTACTAAAAGTACGAAAGAAAGGTGGGAGATTTTATTCTGCAAGAGGATTTTTTAGGTATAATAAGAAAAGTGCTTTAATAGGCGGAAATCAGGGAGAAAAGAGAAAAGGAAAAAGTAAAGTGTAAAGAGAGAAGAGTTAAAGAAGAGAAGGCTAAAGAAGAGAAGAAAAAAGAGAAAGGAGCAAACGATGCAATTCGACTTTACAAGTATAATAGATAGGCATGGGAAGGATGCGACAGCGATTGACGGAATCGGGAAGCTGCCGGCTGCACCCAAGGCACCGAAAGAGGGCTTTGATGCGATTCCGATGTGGGTTGCGGATATGAACTTTCCTACAGCACCCTGCATTCAGAAAGCCATGGCGGACAGAATCATGCATCCCTGCTTCGGCTATTTTCAGCCGAGTAAGGAATATTATGAGGGGATTATGGACTGGCAGAAAACGCAGAACGGGGTAGAGAGCCTCCTTCCGGAAAACATTTCCTACGAAAATGGAGTTCTCGGGGGTCTTCTTTCCGCGCTAAGTATCTTCTGCTCTAAAGGGGATAAGGTCCTTCTGCATTCCCCGACCTATGTCGGATTTACAAGAAGCCTTATCAATAACGGCTATACCATCGTTTCCAGTCCCTTGTACCGTGATAAAGAGGGGATTTGGAGGATAGACTTTGAGGATATGGAAAGGAAGTTAAGGGAGGAAAAAATCCATGCTTCTATTTTCTGCTCTCCTCATAATCCATCGGGAAGAGTGTGGGAAAGTTCCGAGCTTAAGAAAGCTATGGCGCTTTATGAAAAGTATGATGTGCAGGTCATTTCGGATGAAATCTGGTCGGATATCATTATGCCGGGCTTTCATCATATCCCGACGCAGTCTGTGAGCGACTATGCTAAAATGCACACTATCGCTTTATATGCGCCGTCCAAGACCTTTAATCTGGCGGGCCTCGTCGGGGCATACCATATTTGCTACAACAAGACCTTGCAGGATAGAATGGAAAAGGAGACTTCCTTAAGCCACTATAATTCCATGAATGTGCTTTCCATGCATGCTCTTATCGGCTCGTATTCCGAGTAAGGGAATCTGTGGCTTAATGAACTTCTTTCCGTTCTTTCCGAAAACAGGTACTTTGCCTTTGCTTTTATAGAGGAGAATCTCCCGGGGATTTCCGTAATGAAGTCACAGGGAACCTATATGCTCTTCCTTGACTGCGGAAAATACTTGGAGAGTCATAAGCTTTCCTTAGAGGAGCTGGAGAAGAGATGCTGGGAGGTTGGAGTCGCCGTGCAGGACGGAAAGATGTTCCACGGAATGACGCACCTCCGCATGAATCTCGCGCTTCCGAAGAGTAGGGTGGAAGAGGCTTTTAGGCGACTAAAGGAATATGTATTTGTCTAAGGGAAGATTTTCTACGCCGGTTATCTCTTGCAGGAAGGAGCTTCCAATCTGCCTACTCCTTTGAAAAAAACGAAATAAAAAAAGAATTGACATAGACTCAATATATGATAATATATTCATGTATTGATTCTATTTGTTGTTTATAAGCCGAGCGGGCGAATCCTTAGAACCCTTGCGCTTAGCGGGTATAGTTCGTTAAGCGTGCAGGATTTCATTTTTAACAGGTGTATGTAGAACTTCGGTGTGTAAAATCCAAAAGGAAAGGAGGGATAGGTGGAGACAAAGCTAAAAAAAATAAAGGATACGCTCTGTGATCTCTCCGAACTGTTCAAGGTTTTTGGAGATTCCACCCGGATTAAGATTTTGTATGACCTTTTTTCGGGCGAGAAAAATGTCACGGAAATCTGCCAAGATTTGGAAATGAACCAATCCGCGGTTTCTCATCAACTAAAGATTCTTCGCACGGCAAAGCTTGTGCAGGGAAGAAGAGAGGGGAAAAGCATTGTTTATGCTCTTGCGGATGATCATGTCAAAACAATCATCGCTATGGGGATAGAACACATAGAGGAATAAGTTTCGAAACTTTTATCGAAGGGATAAGGAGGGAATAAAAATGAAAAAGAAATATGAATGTGAAATTGATTGTGCAAACTGTGCTGCACAGGTACAGGATGCAATCAGTAAGATTAACGGAGTGCAGTCTGCAAAGGTCAATTTTCTGATGCAGAAGTTTACTTTGGAAGCAGAAGATGAACGTTTTGAAGAGATACTACAAGAGGCTATCCGTATCGGAAAAACCATTGAGCCGGATTTTAAGGTAATGGGAGTATAAAAAAGGACTCTCTGCTTGAAAAATAAGAAGCTTTTTTAGCGGATAGAATGAGGAAAAGAGAGGCAGGACAAAAATCCGGATAAAAATGCAGACATAGAGCCGGATAAAAATGCAGACAAAAAGCCGGTGAGATAAAGGGTTTGTTTTGGAGTAGGAAGAATTAAGGGGAGAGAAGATGTCGGAGAAATTAACAAAAGAAAGAAATCGAGTAGCCATATCGGTGATTTTATTTTTAGTTTTGATGCTGATAGAGAAAATGAAGCTGATTCCCGTTTTAAATGAGCATCCGCTACTCTTTCTTCCGCTCTATCTAATTCCTTATTTTATCAGTGGCTCCAATGTGGTACGGGAATGTCTTCTCGGAATCAAGAACCGCCGCCCCTTTGATGAAGCTTTACTGGTGACCATTGCTACCGTCGGTGCTTTTTTTGCAGGTGAGTTTGCGGAAGCAGTTGCAGTAATGGTATTTTACCAAGTCGGAGAACTCTTCCAAAGCTATGCAGTCGGGCGGAGTCGTGCTTCAATTAAAGAGCTGATGGACATCGTTCCGGAATATGCGAATGTAGAACGGGAAGACGGCAGCATAGAAACAATCGATCCGGATGAGGTGGAAATCGGAGACATTCTTCTTATTAAAGCGGGAGAAAAGGTAGCTGTGGACGGGATTGTGCGGAGTGGAGAAAGTATGGTGAATACGGCAGCTCTTACAGGGGAGTCCGTACCGCGCTCCGTAGTCCCGGGAGATACAATTATTTCCGGCTGTATTAACGGAGAAGGCCTTCTTCGTGTAGAAGCCACAAAGTGCTTTGAAGATTCCACGGTATCGAAGATTCTCGAGCTTGTCGAAGAGGCTTCGGAGAAGAAGTCCAAGACAGAGAACTTTATTACTCGCTTTGCGCGGATCTATACGCCGATTGTTGTGTTTTCCGCTCTGGCTCTTGCCATTATTCCGAATCTCGGCTTGCTGTTCGGTGTTCTGATTGGCGTATTTCCGATGTCTATTTGGCAGGCTCATCCACCGATTACCTGGTTGTACCGCGCCTGTACCTTCCTCGTTGTTTCCTGTCCCTGCGCACTTGTAATTTCCGTTCCGCTCTCTTTCTTTGGCGGAATAGGTGCAGCATCCAGAGAGGGGATTCTCGTAAAAGGCTCAAACTATCTGGAGCTTATTTCCAAGCTGTCTGTCTTGGTAACGGATAAGACGGGAACGCTGACCAAAGGGAACTTTGTAGTGGAAAGGCTGTGTCCGGCGGAAGGCATTTCCGAAGACGAGCTTCTTTTTGCTGCAGCTTCTGCGGAAAATGGCTCTACTCATCCTATAGCAAAGTCTATTCTTCATGCCTATCAGGAGGGAGATTTTGCCGGACGCAATCTTCTTATTCCGAAAGAGACGGAGAACCGGAGCGGCAAGGGACTTATTGCCAAGGTAGCGGACAGTCAGATTCTGGTGGGAAGCGGAAGACTTATGGAGGAGTTTTCCATTGCCTATTTCGAAGAGGAAGAAAAAAGTGCTACCGTCTGCCATGTGGCAAGAGACGGCATGTATCTTGGAAAGATTACGATTGCCGATGAGATAAAGGAAAGTAGCCACGAGGCTATTATGAAAATGAAGCTGGAGGGCGTGAAAGAAGTGGTGATGCTGACCGGCGATAGTAGGCCGGTAGCGGAAGAAGTGGGAAGAGCGCTGGGAGTTGATCAGGTTTACAGCGAGCTTCTTCCTGCCGGAAAGGTAGAGAAGGTAGAGGAGCTTATTAAGAAGCTTGAGAAAAACGGGAAACAAGAGGGCTATCTTGCTTTTGTGGGAGACGGTATCAATGATGCGCCGGTACTTTCCCGCTCAGATGTGGGTATCGCCATGGGAGGTATGGGATCGGATGCCGCAATAGAGGCTGCGGACATTGTCATTATGGATGATGATCTCACAAAGATTCCGAGAGTCATTTCCATCGGAAGAAGAACTGTTCGGATTGCAACGGAAAATATCGTCTTTGCCCTCGGTGTTAAGATACTCGTGCTTCTCCTCAGTGCCTTCGGTCTTGCCAATATGTGGGCTGCGGTCTTTGCGGATGTGGGAGTAACGGTCATCTGCATCGTGAATGCCATGCGCTTACTCGGAAAGGCCGATAGAAAAAAATAGAAGAGAAAGAGGAGTTACAGAAATTAACTTTTCCCTTACTTAACCTCTGATAAGCTAATGCAAAGAAGATGATAAAAGAAAAACCCGGTATGGGGAAATTCCCCATACCGGGTTTTCTGTGAGAGGAAGTCGGCCATTCACCGCCGCCTACTCGATTGGCATTCTTTTATAGCATCAGTTGATCGCTTAAACTGATAAATTTCTTCATTTCTTCCGTCATCCACTTATCCTTGTGGTAGAAGAGCTGTCTGTACATGGTAAGCTGAAAATCTTTCACATTCAATTTACGAAGAGAGCCGTTCTCAATATCTTTCTTCACGGCGTAGTAGGGAAGGAAGGAGATGGCTTTATTCTCCTTAATCAGTTCAATAATCACTTCCGTGTTTCTGGTCTCGAAAAAAGGACGAACGGAAAGATGCTGCGATGCTAACTCTTGTTCTAAAGCAAAACGATAGTTGGAATCCCGCTCTGTCAGGAAGAAGGGAAGATTCAAGAGCTCCGGAAGCAGGTATTCTTCTTTTTCCGGTAAATCCGTATCCTTTGCGGCAACAAAAACTACCGACTCCGGTTCTTCCAAGGTTTTTTCCCAGTTTTGACCGTAAACCTTCTGATCGATATAGTATGCTAAATCGATTTGATTATGATCAAGCATATCATTCAATTCCTTCGGTGTGCCGGAACGAATCTCTAAAGAAATGGTGGGATAATGATGATAGAAATAGGTAATTACCTCAGGAAGCTTAAAATTCAAAAGAGATTCCAAGGTACCGATTCGTAATTTGTGATCTCGTACCACAGTGGTGCCTAAAATGGTATGAACATCATCCACCTTCCTTAAAATTTCATTGGCATAGAGAAGGAACTTCTTGCCTGGAGGAGTTAACTCCACATGTCTTCCCACCCGGTCAAAAAACCGAGTATTAAATTCCAGTTCCAATTGCCGAATCTGGATGGTAACGGCAGCTTGGGTATATCCCAAAGCCTCCGCTGCTTTGGAGAAGCTTTGCAACTCAACGATTTTAATAAAAGAATGCAGTTGTCTAATTTCCATGATGTCATACCTCCGCGCATTATTTTGTTATTATATACTTTATTTTCGTCTTTTTGTGGAAAATGAAGTATAAAAGTTATTTTCGATTAGTGCAAATTACTTATAAAAAAGATTATTGAGATTTCGAAATAGAATTTGTACATATTTTATCATGACTGGAGTAAAGATAAAAGCAATGCTTTATAAACTTTTTAACAACTTTTTTTTGTCTTTGACAGCGAAAATACAAGAGAGTATGATAGGGAACGGCAAATTTTCAAGGAAGAGAGGGAGAATGTTTTCGGTCGGCTTAAAAGAAAGAGGGAGAATATTTTCGGCCGCTTTAAAAGAAGAAGGGAGACGCGGTGAAAGAGCAAATGAAGACAATGAAGAAGTTCGGGGAAGAGGCTATTTTTGATGCAAGGTCCTTAGGGGGATGGCGATTCTTTGTTTTGGGATTCCAGCACCTCTTTGCTATGTTCGGCGCTACGGTATTGGTGCCCTTACTGACGGGATTATCCATTTCCAGTACTTTACTTTTTGCAGGGCTGGGAACCCTACTGTTTCACTTGATTTCGAAAAAGAAGGTACCGGCATTTTTAGGCTCCTCGTTCGCGTTTTTGGCAGG
>CAUSIX010000057.1:0-7885 GCA_963531555.1 uncultured Oribacterium sp. | reverse complement strand
CGGATTGTAGCGTACAATGCACTGGGAATCGGCAGACTGATTTATCAGCTTCCCATTCCTCTTTGTAAGATGTTTATCAAGGAAATTTTTGCCGATGTATCACCGGATGATTTTGATGAAGAAACCTTGGAAACGATTGCGAAGTTCTTTGAGAATAATTTGAATGTTTCCGAGACTTCCAGACAGCTCTTCATTCACAGAAACACTTTGGTTTATCGTTTAGATAAGCTGGATAGGGCGACAGGACTGGATCTTCGAGTATTTGACGACGCTATTACCTTCCAGATTGCCCTTATGGTTGTAAAGTATATGAAGTATATGGAAAATTTGGATTTTTAAGAGGTCTTTTATGAAAGAGGGAAGGCGGAGGCGCGAGTTTCCGCCTTTTCGTATGTTTTAAAGAACGACGGCTTTTTATAAGATTTACAGTGGAAAAGGGACGACCATATCGTAGAGAGGAAAAATATGGAAGTAGAGGAAAAGGAGTATCCGTCTGAACTGGAACAAGATAAGAAAACGGATAAAAAACGAAATTTAAGTGTTGAACGGAGTAGGAAAAATGGCAAGACGGCTCTTTTTGTGCTTTGCCTCTTTGCCATGCTCTTTTCTTTTGTGCTTGGCGGAGCGGTAGTTTACATCTATTACTTCAGCTATCCTGCACTGCATTTTTTAAAACAGGAAAATAAAGAGGAAATCAATCTTTCCAGGGTCAGTAAGAAGCTTGGCGATTTGCAAGACTTAATCAAGGAAAGTTATCTTTATACGGAAAATGGAAATGACGCGGAGAATGGAATCTATAAAGGCTTTTTAAACAGCCTTTTGGAAGAAGATCCGTATGCGGCTTATTACACAAAAGAAGAGATTGAACAGGCCGAGAGGCAGCAAAAAGGGGTGTATCAGGGAATAGGAGCATCGGTAAGCAAAACGGATGAAGGGGTGAAGGTGGAGTATGTTTACCCCGATTCTCCCGCGGAACAAGGCGGCCTGAAAGCAGGGGACGTCATTGTAAAAGTGGACGGAATTTCCGTGAAAGACTTAAGTCTGGAATATATTGTGCAAAACTTGGTGCAGGGTCTTCCGGGAAGTTCGCTGGAAATGATTGTGCTTAGAGACGGTTCGGAGCTTAGTTTAAGGTTAACAAGAGGAGAGGTGGTTATTCCTCCGGTGGAAAGCGGAGATGCTCAACTTATGCTGAAAGACAGCGCTATACCGGAAGGGCAAATCGGCTATCTTTCTTTAAGAGGTTTTTATGAGGAAGCCGTTACGGAATTTATTTCCCGGTATGAAAAGGAAATAGAGGGCAAAAAGAAAGCGTTGATTATTGATCTTCGCGGAAATCCCGGAGGGGATGTGGAGGCGGCCACGAAGCTTCTTGACTACTTCCTTCCGGATCATTTACCAAAGCCGGAAAAGAAGACGGAGGGCTCCGGAGCAATACAGTCCAAAACGGATAGAGAGTTTATGGAGGGGGAAACCCTCATGCTTTATACGGAAGACAAATACGGAAACGGTAAGGAATGGTATGCAAGTGACGGTCATGAGGTGGATTTACCGATTGTGATTCTCTTAAATGAGAATTCCGCCTCGGCCTCCGAACTCTTTTCCGGCGCTATGCAAGACTACGGAAGAGCAATTGTTGTGGGGACACAGTCTTTCGGAAAGGGAATTGTGCAGACGATCCGTTCTTTTCCGGACGGTTCGGCTGTAGAGTTTACCACCCATTATTATTTTACTCCTGCAGCAAGGAATATTCATAAAAAAGGAATCACACCGGATATTAAGGCGGAAATCGCAGAGGAGGACAGTGCAGTCTATCAGCAGGATAGAACAAAAGACAGTCAACTTAGAAAAGCGGCGGAAACTCTTTATACTAATTTTATACATGACTGATATGGCCTATGCTATACTTTCTCTGCATTAGTTTCAGGCGGACAGTTTCATTACTATTTTCGGGGTGACCATGCTTTTCTTTATCGTAAATCCTTTATCCGGTAAGGGGTACGGCTTAACAATTTGGAAAAAAATATCGGAGGACAGTCGAAGCTTTTTAGAAAAAGAAGGCTTTCAGCTTTTCTTTACGGAAGGGCGAGGAAATGCGAAAGTCATTGCCAGAAAGCTGACGGAAGATTCTCCGGAAGAAAAGAAGATTGTGGTAATCGGAGGAACAGGGACCTTAAACGAGGTAGTGGACGGATTAAATTTGGACGGGGATAACATTTCCCTGGCCTTTTTACCCGTTTGCAAGGAAAATGACTTTGTTCGCGGTTTAGATAAGATGTATAAGAGACCGCTTACTATCGAGACGCTTTTAGAAAGTAAAGAACGGAAAGTGGATTATGGTATTGTGGAAGGACGAACGAGGCATCGCCGCTTTGTGGTGGGAGCCGGAATGGGCTTCGATGCAGCTGTGATGAATGAGCTTTTGGCTGTGCGCTCCGATATTTGCCCTAAGGAAAAAAGAGGAAAAATGGAGGGGGAAAAAGGATTTTTGCGTTTTCTCTGTAAAAGGTCAGGAACGCTCTCCTATATTTATGCTTTTGTAAAAGGGCTTCGCATGGCAAAGCAGTGCAAGGGAAGCATTATTTTAGACGGCGAAGAGCGAATGGAGTTCAGCCATATCCTCTTTCTTTCCGTTCATAATCATCCGTACGAGGGACCTTATGTTCTGGGGAAGGGCGCCTCTTGTGAGGATGGATATCTGAACCTTTGCCTTGTGAGTACAAAACATAAACTTCGCCTTCTTCGTATCATGATAGCTTCCCTCTTTGGAGGACATCAGTACCTTCCGGGGGTGCATTGCTATCGATTTAAGACCGCGGAGATTCATATGGAGGTTCCGCTACCCATCCATGTTGACGGGGAGAATGTGGGAAAGCAAAAAGATATCAGCTTTTCTTGTTGCAGAAGGCGACTGAGAATCAGAATTTAGAAAAGAGGGTGCTATGCGTGTAGGATTGGGATATGATGTTCATCGTTTGGTCGAGGGAAGAGACTTGATTTTAGGGGGAGTAAAGATTCCCTATGAAAAAGGGCTCCTCGGGCATTCGGATGCGGATGTACTTTTGCATGCCCTTACGGATGCTCTTCTTGGCGCGGCGGCACTTGGAGATATCGGGAGACATTTTCCGGATACGGACGAAAGGTATCGGGGAATTTCCTCCCTTATTTTATTGGAAAAGGCTTACACTCTTATAAAAGAGCGAGGCTACAGTTTGGGAAATGCGGATATGGTGTTGATCCTGCAGAAGCCGAAGCTAAAGGAGTATATTCCTTTTATGGAGGAAAATATTGCCGAGGCACTTTCCTGTGAGAAAGAAAGGATTTCCGTGAAAGCGACAACGGAAGAAGGCTTAGGTTTTACCGGACAGGGGGAAGGCGTTTCGGCTAAGGCCATCGTACTTTTAGAGAAGAGTAAAGACTGAGGGAATGGATGTTTACGCCGGCTTAGTCACAAGGGACGGCTTAGCGGCTTAGAAAAATGCAAGTTTACCCGGCTTCGTCACAAAGTTGACACAAAGTTTTTATAGGATGAGCCGGAAAGAGAGGGAAGTGTAATGAAGAAAATATTGGGGATTATCTCTTCTGCACTGCTTTTTGGCTTAGTGGCAGGAGGAATGATGGTGGGCGTGAATTACCTTGCCCAGGAACGGAATCTATATTCTATTGCGGGGGAAGCTGCGCCGAAGCAGGAAAAAAAGCAGGCGATGAGTTCTTCCGATATTACGGAGGCGGAAAAGAATGGAAAGTCTTCCGAGACGGTAACGGCTTCCGGAGGAAGTGAAAAAACCGTTTCCGAAGTGGCTAAGGATGCCATGCCTTCCGTCGTTGCGATTACGAATATGATGCGCTATCAGGAAAACGGTTTTACTATCTTCGGAGAAGTGCAGAAGGAAACGGAGCTTCCGGCCAGCGGTTCAGGCGTTATCGTAGGGCAGAATGACACCGAGCTTCTTATTGCGACGAACAATCATGTGATTCAGGACTCCAATTCCCTAACCGTAAGCTTTATCGATAACAGCACGGCGACGGCACAGGTGAAGGGAACCGATGTTACGGTTGACATTGCCCTTGTTTCCGTAAAACTTTCGGATATCTCTCCGGAAACAAGAGAAAAAATCAAAGCGGTGAAGATTGGTTCATCCGATGATATGGAGGTCGGTGACCAGGTTGTGGCCATCGGGAATGCTCTCGGCTACGGGCAGTCCGTGACAACCGGTATTATTTCCGCGAAGAACAGAGACGTACAGACCAAGGATGGCGTATCCAAAGGTCTCATTCAGACGGATGCCGCAATCAATCCCGGAAACTCCGGCGGAGCGCTCCTTAACATGAAGGGAGAGTTAATCGGAATTAATGTTGCCAAGTATGCGGATACGGATGTAGAGGGCATGGGATATTCTATCCCGTCCTCCGCTGCGGAAAGCATTCTTTCTTCTTTGTCAACCTTGACGACCAGAGACAAGGTGCCGGAGGGAGAGCAGGGAGTGCTTGGCGTGCAGGTTAAGGATATTGATGCCCAGACTGCGGAGAGTTTTGCTATGCCGAAAGGAATTTATATCTTTAAGGTATTGAATGACACCGGTGCGGACAACAGTCAGATTCAAGAAAGGGATATCATTACGAAGCTGGACGGGCAGGGGGTTTATACGACAGCAGACTTGAAGGCTCTTCTTTCCAAGTATAGAGCCGGAGAAGAAGTGAAACTGACCCTGATGCGTCAAGACGGTTCCGGAAAGTACAATGAAGTGGAGGCAACGGTTACCCTTGGAAAGGCAGCCGCTTTAAACGGAAATGCAGGAAGCGGAAATGCACAGAACGGAAATAATGGAAACAGCGGAAATGTCCCGTCGGAAAACGGATCGGAAGACTCTCAAGGCGGATCTTCGAATGACGGAACATCCGAGTATGGAAACAACAATCAGGGGAATAACGGCAATAATAACAGAAATAATAATGGCAACGATGAGGGAAAGAGTGGAGACAACAATCCCTTTAAGAGCTTCCAGGATTTCTTCAACGAATATAAAAGGTAAGAGGCAGGCTTTTACACAGCTTCTATAGAACGCTTATCCTGAACGTTATTATGCACGGGATAGACTGTGTTTTGCATGTGATACGGAGTATAGGGAAAGGCTTCCGAAGGATTTAGCTTCGGAAGCTTTTCCCTTTCTTGACTAAAATAGGGCGAAGATATAAACTACAAAGAACGTTAGAGCTTAAGAAAAGAGGAGTTTATGAAGATTTATAATACCATGTCGAAGGAGAAGGAGGAGTTTGTTCCGATTGAAGAAGGAAAGATCAGAATGTATGTCTGCGGACCGACCGTATACAATCTGATCCATATCGGAAATGCTCGTCCTATGATTGTATTTGATACCTTCCGCCGTTTTATGGAGTACAAGGGCTATCAGGTAAAATATGTTTCGAATTACACTGATGTAGACGATAAAATCATTAAGGCGGCAGTAGAAGAAGGCGTAGATTGTCAGACGATTACGAAACGCTATATTGCCGAGGTGGAAAAGGATATGGCGGACCTCAATATCGAAGAAGCTTCCGCTCATCCGAAGGCAACGGAAGAAATTGACGGTATGATAAGTCTTATCGAGGAATTGCAGAAAAAGGGCTTTGCCTATGCGGTAGACGGTACAGTCTATTATGATACGACCGCTTTTAAACCCTATGGGAAGCTTTCTCATAAAAATATGGAGGATTTGCAATCCGGACTTCGAGAACTCAAGGTTACCGGTGAGGAAGAGAAGAAGAGTCCCACCGACTTTGTACTTTGGAAACCGAAGAAGATGGGAGAGCCGTATTGGAATTCTCCTTGGAGTGAAGGAAGACCGGGCTGGCACACGGAGTGCTGTGTTATGGCGCCGAAGTATTGCGGAGGAGCTTTAGACATTCATGCAGGCGGAGAAGATCTTATTTTTCCGCATCATGAAAATGAGATTGCCCAGTATGAGGCGGCACACGGGGAAACTTTTGCCCGTTACTGGATGCACAATGCTTTTATCAATATTGATAACAAGAAGATGTCGAAGTCGCTCGGTAACTTCTTTACCGTGCGGGATGTGACATCTCAGTTTGATCCCATGGTTCTCCGCTTCTATATGCTTTCCGCGCACTACAGAAGTCCGCTGAATTTCTCTAAGGAGCTGATGCAGTCCGCGAAGGCCTCTCTGGACAGAATCTTAAGCTGTATCTTTAGACTGGAGGATTTGCTTCCCCGCTTGCAAGAGAAGGCGGTTTCCAAAGAGGAAGAGGAGAGCTTAAAGAAGGTAGACGAATATACCGCATTGTTCTCCGAAAAGATGGAGGATGATTTAAATACCGCGGATGCCATCACCCAGATTTTTGAACTGGTGCGTCTTGCCAACTCTTCGGTGAAGGAAGACTCTTCCCGTGCCTTTGCCGAAAAAATGAAGGACTCTATCGTGACGCTCATGCATGTCCTCGGTATTCGCACGGAGAAAAAGGAAGAGAAGCTGGATGCAGGCCTTGAAGAGAAGGTCAACGCTCTCATTGCAAAGCGCCGGGAAGCCAAGAAGAACAAAGATTTTTCCGAGGCGGATCGGATTCGTGATGAACTGTTGGAGATGGGAATTGCCTTAAAGGATACCAGAAACGGAGTAGAATGGCAGAAGATTTAAGGGAAAGCCTTGCACTGCAAATCCCCCCCCTAAGCTTAGCTTATGTGGGGGATTCTATTTATGACTTTTTTGTTCGGGACAGACTGATTCGAGACCTATCCGGGTCCTTAAACAAGATAAACAGTAAGAAAAAGGACTTGGTTTGCGCGAAAGCGCAGTCGGATGTTATGGAATATTATCTTGCCAATGAGCTTCTTACAGAGGAGGAGCTGGCGGTTTACCGCAGGGCGAGAAATCATAAGTCGCAGAGCCGTTCCAAGAACTCCGGAATAGGAGATTATCGCCGTGCCACGGGTTTTGAAGCGGTGCTCGGGTATTTACATTATCAAAATAAGGAAGAAAGACTGAAGGCACTTATGGAAGCCGGTCTTTCCTTCCTTTTAGAAAGAGAAGAGGAAAAATGAGAGAAGAGGGATATACCCTTGTGGGAAGAAATCCGGTCATGGAAGCCTTTCGGGCAAAGAAAACCATTGATCGTCTGTTTGTGCAGGACGGCCTGAAGGACGGGCCGATTTTAAGTATCTTACGGGAAGCGAAAAAACAGGATACGGTAGTCGACTTTGTAAAGAAGTCAAGACTCGATGAAATCAGCGGGGGAGAGCTGCACCAAGGCGTGATTGCCTATCTGGCTGCATTTTCCTATGCGGAGCTTCCGGAGCTTCTTTCCGTTGCAAAAGAAAAGGGAGAGGCGCCTTTCTTCTTTTTGCTGGACGGCATCGAAGACCCGCATAATCTTGGCGCCATGATTCGTACGGCGAATCTATGCGGTGCGCACGGAGTCATTATTCCGAAGAGACGCGCGGTAGGGCTTACCGCGACTGTCGCAAGAAGCAGTGCCGGTGCCCTGAATTATACGAAGGTCTGTAAGGTGACGAATCTTGTACAAACCATGGAGGAGCTGAAGAAAGAGGGGATGTGGTTCGTCTGCGCCGATATGGCCGGGGAAAGCATGTATAAGCTGAACCTGAAGGGGCCAATCGGACTCGTTATGGGAAATGAGGGAGAAGGCGTTTCCCGCCTTGTGAAGGAAAACTGCGATATGCAGGCGTCCATCCCGATGAAAGGTGATATCGACTCCTTGAATGTTTCCGTAGCCTGCGGCGTGCTCGCGTATGAGATTGTAAGACAGAGAATGATGGGGTGAAAAGCTAAGGCTTAGGAAAGCGAGATGGGAGTGTACTAAGCTATTAAGCAAGTTAAGATAGAGAGCAAGTAAGATATAGTAAGTAAGA
>CAUSIX010000056.1:0-7930 GCA_963531555.1 uncultured Oribacterium sp. | reverse complement strand
CTTGTTTTTGACGGAAATGTCATCGCGGGCACGAGAGCAAAGAAGATGCAGGCCCGTTCCTTCAATGCCTTTCAAAGTGTAAATTTTCCCGTTCTTGCAAGAGTGCAGGACGGGAGAATCATTCGCTATCTTCCCTATATTCCGGAGAGAGAGCCGGTTCGCTTTTTCCCGGAAATTAGCGATTCCGTCTGTGTGTTTAAGCTGATTCCCGGAACAAGGCCGGAGCTTTTGTCCTATCTGTTTGAAAACTATGATTGCATCGTGATAGAAAGCTTCGGCGTAGGAGGAATTCCCGATGCCCTAATGGACACCGTATACCGGGAAATGAAGAAGTGGAAAGAGGCCGGAAAGGTTCTTGTAATGGCGACCCAGGTTATGAACGAGGGCTCCAATATGGAAATTTACCGCGTCGGACAGAAGGTGAAAAAAGATTTCCAGCTGATTGAAGCCTACGATATGACACTGGAAGCGGTTGTGACGAAGCTTATGGTGCTGCTTAAACAGTACGGAAGTTCCTACGAAGACTTGCAGAGGGCTTTTTATAAAGAGGTGAATCACGATATCCTCTGTGCGGTGTAGGGAGTTCGGAAAAGTGGCGTAAAAAATCAAAACTATTTCATGCTGTACAGGTCCGTTACGGGGCACGCTCTCGCTAACTTCGCCACGTAGCAGCACTAAGCTTCAAGCTGCGCAATGCTTGCTTTCAGCAAGTGCTGACGGGCTCAGATTACCCCGCAACGGACCTGTACAGCAATAAAACCATAGTTTTGTTTTTCCCCCTTTGTCGCTATATACCTTCCAAAGCAGGGATGAAGATACTCCTGTTTTACTTGCTTTCGCCTGTTCCCGTTCCGCCTTCCTTTTTATACAGTGCGGAAGGTTTCATACGGCTACGCACGGACTGGATAATCGGAACCAGAAAGATGGCCACGATTCCGCCGGCAAAGCCGTTGTTGTAGAGATTTGTTCCGTTATAGACCGCGCCGACATTTAGAGCTACGGAAGAGTGAAGAAAGCCCGCCACAATTCCCCAGAGTATCCCGAACTCTCCCGTAATCGGTGCGAGAGTGGTAGATAGAATCAAGGTCAGTGTAGAGCTTGGATCATCCAAGTCCCAGATTTTCAGGTAACTTGCTATAATGACTCCGATAAGCACGGGAAGAATATTTCGGATGTGTTTTCCGAGGGCACTGAAGCCGACCACACAGAAGATGGAGCCGATGGTCGGGCCGTTAAAGTCTCCTCCGGTATAGTAGAGGAGAAGAGTCATGAGAAGACCGTTAATCCCCATATTGAATATGGTGGGATAGTCTCCGTATTTTTTTAAGAAATCAGGACCGCCTACACCGCTTTCTTTCAGCATTTCGAAGTAGGAGGAAAGGGTTTCCCCCCGTCCGATGACAAGGGAGAGAAGAATGAGTGTTAAGAAAAGCGCAAGAAGACTGTGAAAGCCGAAGAGCCTGTGACCGGTATCCCAAAGGAGTCTCGATTCGATTTTTGCCCCGAAGGACTTCATTAGGGAAGTCACGATGGTGGCGATAATTCCGCAGGAAAAACCGACGTTATAAAGAGAGTATCCCATGTGAGCGTGTTTAGTATGAAGGGAAATGGGAACCAGAACATAGCCTATCATAAGTCCTACAGAAACAGCAAGAACAAGCTGCCAATGAAAGGGCAGGGTCTTCGTCAGCATGATTTGCGTGATAATGGGAGAGAGGGTAGTGCCGTAAAATCCGATATAGAGATACTTTTTAATCGGTACTCGGTGTACCTTTGCATATAAGATATATCCCATTAAGATAGACCAGATATTCAGAAGATTCTTTCCGAAGAGAGAAAAACCGAACATGAGACAAGCTGCTACGATACAGCTCCCGTCAAAGTCGGACTTGGTGAAGCAGAGAATCCCGAGAGATATAATGGCAAGGCAGCCGGCATTAAAAAAAGCGGCACCGACTCCGCCGACCACAAAGTAGTCGGAAATCAGGATATCGGGTTCGCGAATAATATTCTCCACACCTTTCAAAATTTCTCCGGGTGGCTGCTGTGTAAGACTAATCAGCATAAAATAAAGGGGAACAGTGCACATCAAAAGATATCTTTGCCAGTTGGGCAAGACATGATGGAGCCTTTCTATTTTTTTCTGTACTTCTTCCTTTACGGATTTTCGAAAAAAGGGGATGTTCACGCTAATACTCCTCTGCTTTCATAGACTGTACTTTTACACACGAAGGAATAATGGATGAGTATTTAATAAGAAAATACGTCTTTCATTTGAAAGCTTTCTCCTTCTAGAAAAGCATTAAAAGCCATTCTCTTATGGGAAAAATACTACAGTAGAGAAGGCAAAAAAGCAACAGATTACGGCTTGCAGAAGGTAAAAAAGAACAGCATTATCGCTTATAGAAAAGGGTAAAAAGCAACGAAATATAAGAGGAGATAGAAACATCGTTACAGGCAAATTATTCCGCATGGATAAAAGTTTAGGAAAGGTTGCGCGGGAATAAGAAAGGGGGCAGCGAAGGCAGACGATTGCAAGTGATCGGTTTGCAACGTTGGAGGTCTGCTTCACTGCCCTTTTGGGGGTACACCGAATAAAACTGTTTGTCGAGTTTATCTTCCGATAGCGAGCAAGGTGGCAATAGTATCATTTAAGGTTGTCATCAGCCTTGCCGCTGCACTGTAAGAGGATTGGAAGGTCATCATATTGGCAGCTTCTTCATCCAAGCTTACGCCGGAAAGTTGGTCACGGGAGGTATTAATCCCGTCCAGAACGGTTTTATTTATCGTAAAAGAATTGTTGTTGGCATACGCATCGGTAGCCAAAGTAGTGGAAACATTGTTCATGTAATCCGCATAATTGGTCTTGGTATTGTTCATCTTCATCATGGGAGAAATCATTTGTTCCAGCATCTCGAGGACTGTATCGGTGGTGTCTCCCTGATTTGTAATGGAGGGATTGTTCTTAAATCCGCGGGTTCCGATATGTGTGGTTCCGTTTACCCAGCCGCGGGAGATTCCGATATTGGCTGCCTTGACCTCAGCGGGATCATTTCCGCCGGCCTTATCCTTGTTAATCAATAAAATATGATTCGGATTGGTTACGGCGGGAGACTTGGTATAGTCCGTATTGCCCTTTTTATTGATTTCATTCATGTTCTTTGTAAAGGTTTCCGCGAGTAAATCCAGTTTTCCCATGTAGAAATCATAGCTGTATGCGGTCATTTCATGGCTTGCCTTCAGGTCGGCAAGATTGATGGTTCCTCCACCGTGCACCAGCTCTCGCACGGCAGAGCGGGAAAGCATATCCATGCTTGCCTGTACAGTGCCGGAGCTGAAACGTACGTTTTTATTATCAGTGGTAAAACTGTCTTGGGAATAGGTTCCCGGCGTAGCGGTTCTCTTGTTGAATCCGGTGAACTTTAATTGCACATCAAGAGGATTATCCTGAGAGTAAGGAGGCTTCGGGGGAGTTCCGGGAGGAGTGGGAAGAGCAAGCTCCACCTTACCTACATTATAGTGTCTCCCTTTGGCATCCTGTAAATCGCCGTCAATAGCACCGTTTATCAAAGTGATTTTCTTGGTTTCCACACCGTTTCCCGCACTGCTGTCTCGATATACGAGATTTACGCGTAAATCCTCGGGCCAGTCCGATCTGCCCTTAACATTACCAGCAGAATCATAGTTATAGATTCGATAGCGGGTTTGCGGCGGTGTGCCGACCGTGTATTCTTCGGAAAAGGTTTCCGTCTCGATGGGAACGTATTTGGACAGCTCATCCAAACGCTTGTTTCTTTCGTCCTGAAGCTCGAGAGCGGAATTGCCTAAGAGCTGATTCTTTTTGATTCGGACGTTCAGGTCTCCGATTTCTCCCAATAAGGTATTTATCTTCTGAATAGCACCGTTTTCCGAGGTGCCGGTTCCGTCAACTTTATGAAATTCATTCTTTTCTGCCTGAACGATACTTTCCGCGGCGGAGTTTAGGAGGGTAGTCATGGCCTGTACTCTGGACATCAGCTCTCCTTCATACACGGGATCCTGTACCTTGGAGGGGTCCTGCATATTGGTGAGTGATTTCTGGATATTGTCAAAAGAGGCACGAATTCCGTCTACTTTTGTTTCATCCAAAAAGAGGGAGAGAGATTTTAAAGAATCCCCGAGACCCTCGGCATAGGATGCTCTACCGTTTTGAATGCGGTACTGCTTATCCAAAAACTGATCTCTGAGCTGGCGCATTCCATCCATGGCAACACCGAAGCCCACATTGACGTCGTTTGAATTGTTATAGAAGGATGTGGGGTTCTCATAGTTCACGGAAGAGGTTTTCAGTTCCTGTCTTGTATATCCTTCCGTATTCATATTGGCCAGATTATGTCCTACGACATCCAGCTTTTTTTGATTTGCCCGCATTGCGGAGAGTGCCGTGTCAAAGCCGGCAAAGGTGGCCCTTATCATAAAATCCTCCTTAAAAAGGTTGAAGAAAGAAGGGTCTAAGCCCTTCTGCTTCGGAAATTCGTGTGCTCCGTCTTTCCCTCCAAAAGTGGAGAAAGCTCGGCCAAACGAAACTGTAGTATTCTTTCGGCATTTTCTCTGGACTCTATAAAACGCCTTAGATTTTTTTCTAAATCGGAAATACGGTCTGCCCATACTTCACTGTCGTCTTCCGGTACCTTTTTCAAAAACTCCGGAAGGGAGGTAGGAAGAAATCCCAGATTTTTTTGTAATTCCAGCCGTTTTTTCTCTAAACCCTTGAAGCGAAGGAGGCTTGCCTGCGCATCCTTCACTAAAGTATCGATTTCTTCCTGCGACTGCTTTGCACAGGAGACTGCCAGGGCGTCTTCTAAATCACAAAGAGCAGAGAGTAAGGGGGAAAGTTCTGCAAATACGGTTAAGAGTTTGTCCCAGTTTTTCTTATTCTCCATAGTCATGATTTTGCTCCGTTCAGTCTTTGTAGCCTAAGATTTTTTCCGCGATACGCTGTGCGTTTGGCTGATAGGTTCCGGCCTGCACCTGCTGATGAAGTTCCGCCACTCTCTTCTCCGAAGCACCGATGCGTAAGGAATCGGCGGTTGCCTTGGAAAGTGCTGCTGCAAAGCTATTATCATCAATCTTTTTCCCGGAGGAAAGCGACAGCCTATCCTTGTCTACCTGTGAAACATTGTCAATCTGTTCCGCCGGCTTTTTCCCGAGGGATGCCTGACGAGTCTGATAATCAACTCGCGTATGGAAATCAGGTCTTATTGAAAAATTCATCTTAACCTCCTCTAAGCAATGTTTTTTTTCTTTATTCTCATCGCTTTTTCGATAAGCTTCAGCAAAAAAGGAATGCGTGCTTATCTTAACGCTTCTCCGCATTAATGCGACTTCCTTTTCAGGAATGCTTATTGCGTAGGAGAATTACTTGGAGTATACTTCCTTCTAAAGAGAAATTTTATAGGAAATATCCTTCTTCCCCTACTATATCGGCAGGCTTTTTGTCGATATAAGTAATGCGGAGTAATAAATAAATGTTTTTTATTCCGGACAACTACTGCAAGAAATTTTTCTGCAGCGGTTTTTCGTTCCTTACGAGTGCCGTGCGTTTCCTCGTACGACATCTCATTTTGTTTTGGATAATTCTACACTTTGGGAGGAAAAATGGCAAACATTTTACAGGTGACTTCCGCTCCAATTACTCCGGATCCTTCTGTGCACAACGGTCGTGTGACGCCGGATGTGTCCGTGAAAAATCCGGTTAACCCTGCGGCGGTGACTCGTGCAGACGGACAGGAGACAGGGCAGACAGGGAGTTCCACGGGAGAGGGGCATTTTTCGGCAGTAGACTTTGAAGGAAACTATGCCGCATTTTTAAGAGAGCTGACGGAGAACATCAATCTTCCCAAGGAGATGGAGACCGTACTTTTCGGAGAAGCCGCTATGGCTCTTAGTCGGGATAAAGAAGAAATCAAGGAAGCTCTTAAAGAACTTTATTCTTCTATAGAGATGGATAGTCCCGAGGATTTGAAGAGCTATTTGCAGGCACAGCAAAAATCACAGATTAAGTTTTCGGGCAATTTATTCAATAACTTAAGAGGCATGTTAAAGGAGAATATTTCCCCTTCTTTACGGACGGCTATCTTAAACTTTGCCAAAAGCTATAACGATTTTACGAGTTCCGGGCATTTCTTACATCAGTTGGAAACGATTGCCGGAGATATTGATAAGCTTCTTCTTCCTTCTTTTCAGGGAGAGTTTGAAGATTTACTTTCCAAACTGCAATGGCAGGAAGGAATGGGAGAGAATAAGGCAAATTCTTCCCTGATTAACAATCAGATTATTCCTTTTCTTTCTAATTATATATCGAGAACGCATGATTACGGTGCTGTGCGAAATGCTGCCGTTATGTTTGTCCTTTATGCCGTGAAGTATGAGAACGGATCCGAGGAACTTTTGGAAAAAGCGAAAAATGCGCTCATGAATAATTCGGATTTTCGTCTTCTCTTTAAAGGAGATCCGGAAGAGGCTTTTTCGGAAGGTATGAAGGCAGTGCAGGAAAAGGCGGAGGGGACTTTTCCGAAGCTCTTTAATCAGATTCTTCTTGCCGGTGCCGAAGGAAAGGCGGGAACGGAACATGTCTCGCATTTTCGCGATGTCATGAGGAGTCTTCTTGTGAATGAAAGCGTTTATATGCCCTTGCAGCATCTTGTTCTTCCTTTCCGCTATGAGAATAAAGATGTCATGAGCGAGATGTGGGTCGGGCAGGAAGCGAAGGACAAAAGCAGCGGCAAGCTCACAAAAATGCTTTTGAAATTCAATATTCAAGGTCTTGGAAACTTTGAGCTCATTTCCGGAATTTCCGATATGCGGGTGGACATGAACCTTTATATACCGGAAGAGCTTATGGAAAAGCAGAAGGATGTAGAAGGGGTGCTTTCCGGGATTCTTAGGAGAAACGGACTTTCCGTAGCCAATATCGGAATTTACCAAAAAACGAGAGATTTCAAGATTCAGGAGGTATTTCCGGAGATTAAGGATGCGGAAAAAGGTTTAAATGTAAGAATTTAGACAGGATTTTCCTCTTTTACAAGGAGGAAAGACTGTCGATAAAAAGGTAGTTGGAAGAAAAAGGAGACACAGTGGCGGATTTCAGCAAACTCATGGAAAAAAAAGCGGCGGCACTGAAATATGACAGCGAAAAGAACGGTGCGCCGATGATTGTTGCAGCAGGAATGGGATATATGGCGGAAAAAATCACGGAAACCGCCATGAAAGCGGGAGTGCCGATCTATGAGGACGACAGTATCGCGTCTTTACTTACACAGATGAAACTTGGCGAGGAGATTCCCGAGGAACTTTTTCAGGCCATAGTGGAGATTTATATTTATTTCTTGGGCTTTACGGGAGAAAAGGAAGATGAAGGATCACAAACTGTTTAAAACAAGATGTCTCAGGCTTCGCCTGTGGCAGTTGCTAAGAATAAAAAAGCAGGCGCTTATCGCGCTATGCTTTTTTTTCATGGCTTTTTTTCAGAAAGAGGCGTGGGCGGCATCGGCTCCCATTAAGAATATCAGGGTGAATGTTTATTCGCGGCTGGAGTCGGGGGATCCGCCCGGAAGCATTAAAATAGACGGAACGGAGGCGGAAAAGCATGAAGTTACGGTGAAAGCGAAAAGCAATCTTTTTACGGTAACGAAGGCGGAGTGGGCCGGTAGAGAAGTCCCTGTCGTATCTGTGGGAGATGAACTCGGCATGATGCTTGTGCTTAGCCCTACGGAGGTAAGCAGTAATTTCTTCCTCGCGGCATATCAGGCCGGAAGTTTTCAAATTGAAGGCGGAAGCTATATTTCCTCTAAAAGAGAGGGGGATGATCTGGTACTCATCATAAAGCTTAAGGGAGTTCGCGGAAACTATGATCCGCCGCTGTCTGTGGAATGGAACGACAAAACGCTCG
>CAUSIX010000055.1:0-7954 GCA_963531555.1 uncultured Oribacterium sp. | reverse complement strand
GACCGTTTTATCCTTATCCGAACTAAGAGTATGCCCATGCCCGTTTTCATTATAAAAATCGGGAAGAGAGAAGCCGCTATAGCTGCTACGAATCCCTTCTCCTACACCGCTTTTCACAAGCTCATGTTTCTGTTCTTTCGCCTCTTTAAAGTAAACTCTGTCCGATTCCCCTTGTACTCTCTCCGCATCGGCAAATCCCTTTTTCTCTTCAGCGAAACAAGACTCCTTTTTACGGAGAACAAAATAAGGAGAAAACGTCTCTTCCGTTTCCCACTTTGTTTTTCCTGTCAAAATAGTATATCGTAAACTCTCCTCATCTAAGGATAAACTGATCTCTTCAAACGAAAGCTTCACCTTAAGCCCCTTCCCTACCTTACACTCGTCTATGCTTCTTAAAAATGAATCATATCTTACGCATTATATTCCATTTTTCAAAATTTCACTAGTAGAAATATGCGATAAGTACTATAACAAAACGAGATATCGCACGCTTTGCGGGCGATATCTCGTTTTAAATAAAAGCCCTCAACTTTTCGCCGTTGGAGGCTTTTTGTAAGAAGAATTCTGCATTCCGTGACTGCATCTTCAAAATCTAAATCATTTTGCACTTCTTCATCAGTTTTTCCACTTCTGTTCCCTTGATTCGTTTTAAGGCTGCCTTCAGTACGATATCCTGAATAAAACCGAGCTGTAAGTCCGTAATCTTCTTTCCATCCCGAAGGGCTACCGTGGCATTTAACAAATCCCGAATATCATATACACTGCCCCAGACCTCCGGAACTCCTCTATCCACATTTAACAGGGTGTACACTGCCTCCATTGCCGTTCGAATGGAGTATTCCGTTGTGAAAACCGTGTCCCTGGGCGTTTCCGCAAAATTTCCGATAAAAGCAAAGTTTACAGAGCCCTCCGGCACAACTAGGGGACGGTCTCCGGCCTCACGAGGCTGGAAATACGCACTGGCAAAGGGCATCATCACAGGCACGGTATTTGCACTATGGGCTGCAAGCTCCGGAATTTCTTCCACAGGAACCCCTAAGTGATAGAGCCATTCTTCACAGATTTCCTGTCCGGTGCATTCTCGCATGGATTTCTTAACAAAATCTCCCGGCTTATCGGAAAACATACCGTAGAGCCAAACCAGAACCTGTCCTTTGGGCTGATTTCTATACTGAGGCTGACGATTAATGGTCCAGCTTAAGAGCCAAGAGGAATCGGTGACGGTCACAATCCCACCGGTTACCACTTTTCCGGAGAGAGGATCTCGTTTGCAAATATTTTTGATATAGGGCAGAATCTTTTCATCCAAGGTATTTACCGTAGCACTCACCCAGTTACTGTCTTCCGGGTCCATGCAGAATTTATCCGGCTTTCCGAAGGAAGAATCCTGCGCCGCAATCTTTCTCCATAAGTCAAAAGTACCGCCCGGGTGAATCTCCCCGTCCATACCGCTGGCTTCGGTTTGACTTCCATAAGTAGAGTTTTCCACATTACTGCCATTCGTATAGAAAACCAGATCATTTTCCGTTAAATCAATGCTTTCCTCTTTGCCGTCTCGCAGAAGTTCAATCCGTCTTGCCTGCTTTTTTCCGGCGGAAATGTCAAAAAGCACATTGGACACGCTGACACCGTAATGGAACTGTACTCCATGCTCTTCCAGATATTTCACCATGGGAAGCACCATGGACTCATACTGATTATATCTGGTAAAACGCAATGCCTTAAAATCCGGGAGTCCGCCAATATGGTGGATAAATCTTTGCATATAACGCTTCATTTCCAAGGCACTTTGATCGTCCTTAAAAGCAAACATGGTCCGCCAATACATCCAGAAATTCGTCTTGAAAACTTCTTCATCAAAGATTTCCGTCATTTTCACATTAGCCAAATCTTCATCCGGCGTCATGAAAAGCTTCATGATTTCCATACTGCCCTTATCGGAAAGGCCGAACTTATTTTCCGTCTTTGCATCTTCTCCGCGATTCTTGGTCGCACGGCATAAAGAATAATTCGGATCCTTTTTATTCAGCCAATAGTACTCGTCCAGTACGCTCACTCCCTCGGTTTCGATTGAGGGAATGGAACGAAAGAGGTCCCACATACATTCGAAATGGTTGTCCATCTCTCTGCCGCCCCGCATGACATAACCCGCAATCATTTTATCCCCATCCAAGGCTCCGCCCGGATGAGATTCCTTTTCCAGAATGTGAATTCTTTTTCCTTCCATTTGAGCATCTCTTACTAAAAAGCAGGCTGCTGCGAGAGAGGCCAAACCGCCTCCAATCAAGTATGCCGACTTGTTCTCTATCCCTTCCGGCTTCTCCGGACGGGCAAATGCCTCATAATTTCCACTGGAATAATACATCCTCTAACCCTCCATTTCTCTTTCTTTTTTTGTTTACGGCCTTATTCTAGTGCACGAAAAAGAGGAAAACCATAAACAAAACAGCCGGCATGATAAAAAACTTATCAAACCGACTGTTTTGCTTAAATGATCTCAAAAAAAACTTCCTAAATGATCCGATATTCCGATGCTTACCGATATTTTGAATAAGCCTCCAAAGCCCTTGCAAAGTTTCCCTGCATAAGGAGACTCATACGCGAAATGATTTGTTCAGGATTCTCTTTCATATCACGCTGAATCCAATCCAATATAAGCCCGACGTACGCATACTTGTAGAACTTAGCTATAAAGTCCTTATCTTCTTCGCTGACTACTCTTTCCTTGTCCTCTTCCTCTACAACATCACGAAGAAGTCTGTACGACACCTTAAACAAATATTGCTCAAGTTGTTCTCTACTGACCGTGCGATAAACGTTCATAATCAGCGGCTTATTTTCCAGAATGGAAAGAAAAAGCTGAAGATAGCCTTCCTGCCAAGTTTCATAGCTCTTCTTTCCCGCCAGAATCTTCTCCGCTTCTTCCGCAAATGACCAATCTATCAAGTCATATATATCCTGAAAATGATAGTAAAAGGTCATGCGATTCATTCCGCAGTCGTCTGCAATATCCGAAATGGTAATTTTGTCCAAAGGTTTTTTAAGAAGTAATTTCTTTAAAGAGGCTTCCAAGGCTCTTTTCGTAAGATTTGACATAATTTCCCTCCCTTTTTGCGAGAGAAAAGGGACACTCGAACGAGTGTCCCTTTCCAAACGGATATCCTGTCCAGGCAGGGCTCCCCCGTTTTTTTCTATGTTTTTGTTTTCCGCTTACAGCTCATTCTCTCCATCCTTAATGGCTCTTAATGCTTCAGCCAGTCCGGAAAGCCCTTGCGGATCCGCATCGAAAATTTCTTCCGTGCTAAGCGGTCCGGCAGCTTCTTCGGAAACATTCGGAACGTAGTCAACATGTTCTTCCTTATCCGTAGAAAGTTTTACATTTCTGTATCTTCTCATACCGGTTCCGGCAGGAATTAACTTACCGATGATGACATTTTCCTTCAGTCCGATAAGGCGATCGATTTTCCCGTTGATAGCGGCTTCCGTAAGCACCTTAGTCGTCTCCTGGAAGGAGGCTGCCGACATGAAGGAATCCGTTGCAAGAGAGGCTTTGGTAATGCCGAGCATCGTCCTCTTTCCTTCCGCAGGCTTCTTTCCTTCTTTAATGAGTCTCTCGTTCTCATCCTCAAAGTCTAAGCGATCCACAGTTGTTCCCGGAATAAAACGGGAATCCCCTGCTTCATTGACACGCTCTTTCTTCATCATCTGTCGAACAATCATCTCAATATGCTTATCATTAATTTCTACACCTTGCAAACGGTAAACTCTCTGCACCTCGGAAATCATATAATTCTGTACCGCTTTAACCCCCTTAATCTTCAAGAGGTCATGTGGATTAATGGAACCTTCCGTTAAAATATCTCCCGCTTCCAGAACCTGTCCTTCCACAACCTTAAGTCTTGAACCGTAAGGAATTAAGTAGGTCTTGGACTGTGCGGTTTCATTGTCCGTAACAATCACTTCTCTCTTCTTCTTGGTATCCCGGATTTCTACCACTCCCGGAATTTCCGTAAGAATAGCAAGTCCTTTCGGCTTTCTTGCCTCGAAAAGCTCCTCGACACGGGGAAGACCTTGAGTGATATCTCCACCTGCCACACCTCCGGTATGGAAGGTTCTCATCGTAAGCTGTGTTCCCGGCTCACCGATGGACTGTGCGGCAATGGTTCCCACGGCTTCACCTACTTCAACCGGCTTTCCGGTTGCGAGGTTCGCCCCGTAGCACTTTGCGCAAATTCCCGACTTGGAACGGCAAGTCAGTACTGTACGAATCTTCACAGACTGTCTTCCCATCTTGGACAGTGCGTTCATCACAAGAGGCGCTCTCTTCGGTGTAACCATGTGATTGGCCTTAATCACTATGGCACCGGTTTCCGGGTCGATGATGTCTTCCGCAAGAAAACGACCTGTAATTCTTTCCTGTAAGGACTCAATCTTCTCTTGTCCGTCGGAAAGTTCGGTAATCTCCATGGAAGGAATCGTCTCTCTTCCTTCAGCACAATCCAGATCACGAATGATCAAATCCTGAGAAACGTCTACCAAACGCCTTGTAAGGTAACCGGAGTCAGCCGTACGAAGCGCGGTATCGGAAAGTCCCTTACGAGCACCGTGTGCGGAGATGAAGTACTCGAGTACATCCAGTCCTTCACGGAAGTTGGACTTTATCGGAAGTTCAATCGTCTTACCGGTTGTATCCGCCATAAGTCCACGCATACCGGCAAGCTGCTTAATCTGCTTATCGGAACCACGGGCTCCGGAGTCCGCCATCATGAAGATGTTATTGTATTTATCCAAACCTGTCAAAAGGTCATGGGTTAACTGATCATCGGTATTCTTCCAGGTCTCGATAACTTCTTTATAGCGCTCTTCCTCCGTAATCAGTCCGCGGCGGAAGTTCTTGGCGATTCTGTCCACCGTGCTTTGCGCCTGCTCAAGAAGATCTTCCTTACTTGCCGGTACGGTCATATCGTGAATGGAAACCGTCATGGCAGCCTTAGTAGAGTACTTATATCCGATTGACTTGATATCATCCAGAGTCAATGCTGTCTGCATTGCCCCATGCACATCCATAACCTTTTCCAAGATCTGCTTCAGGTTCTTCTTCTTAACAAGGAAGTTAATCTCCGGAAGCAAACGATTCTCCGGAATAGAACGATCCGTAAAGCCTAAATCTTGCGGGATAATCTCATTGAAGAGAAGTCTTCCCACGGTAGTCTCGATGATACCTTCCAGCCTCTCTTTCTGTCCGTCTTCGGAAACCCATTCCTTTCTCACCTTACAACGAATCTTCGCATGCAGGGTTACAAAGTGGTTTTCATAAGCAAGAATGGCTTCATCTATGGACTTAAAGAGCATACCTTCTCCGGTATCTCCTTCTCTCTCCTGGGTGAGATAATACACGCCGAGTACCATATCCTGAGAAGGTACGGCAACCACACCGCCGTCGGACGGCTTTAAGAGGTTGTTCGGAGACAGAAGCATAAAACGGCACTCCGCCTGTGCTTCCTGGGTTAAGGGAAGGTGGATAGCCATCTGGTCTCCGTCGAAGTCGGCATTGAAGGCCGCACAAACCAGCGGATGAAGCTTGATTGCCTTACCCTCGACAAGAATCGGCTCAAAGGCTTGAATCCCCAAACGGTGCAGGGTCGGGGCACGGTTAAGCATAACCGGATGCTCCTTAATCACGTACTCGAGAATATCCCAAACGCCGTCATCCAGACGCTCTACCATTTTCTTTGCGCTCTTAATGTTATGCGCCTTACCGGTATTCACCAGCTCCTTCATAACAAAAGGCTTAAAGAGCTCTATCGCCATCTCTTTCGGCACACCGCACTGGTAAATCTTCAGTTCCGGGCCTACTACGATAACGGAACGGCCGGAGTAATCCACACGCTTTCCGAGAAGGTTCTGACGGAAACGTCCCTGCTTTCCCTTTAACATATCGGAAAGAGACTTCAGCGCACGGTTTCCCGGACCCGTTACAGGGCGTCCTCTTCTACCGTTATCGATTAAAGCATCGACTGCTTCCTGCAACATTCTCTTCTCATTACGGACAATGATTTCCGGTGCCCCAAGGTCTAAAAGACGTGCCAAACGATTATTTCTATTGATAATACGACGATACAAATCATTGATGTCGGAGGTCGCGAAACGTCCGCCGTCAAGCTGTACCATAGGTCTTAAATCGGGAGGAATAACCGGAAGATTCGTGAGAATCATCCACTCCGGCTTATTTCCTGAAGAACGGAAGGCTTCTACAACCTCCAGCCTCTTCACGATTCTGGATCTTTTCTGCCCCGATGAGTTATCCAGCTCGGAACGAAGAGCGGCATATTCCTTCTCAAGATCAATTTTCGAAAGCAATTCAAAAATCGCTTCCGCTCCCATTCCCACACGGAAATTACCGTAACCGTACTGCTCTATGGCATCACGGTATTCCTTCTCGGAAAGCACCTCTTTATAGCTTAAGCTTGTTTCCATCGGATCCAAAACCACATAGGAAGCAAAATAAAGCACTCTCTCCAAAATTCTCGGACTGATGTCCAAGATGAGTCCCATACGGGACGGAATTCCCTTGAAATACCAGATATGAGAGACGGGTGCAGCGAGCTTGATATGTCCCATTCTTTCTCTTCGAACGGAAGACTTCGTTACCTCTACACCGCAGCGGTCACAAATCACGCCCTTGTAGCGAATCTTCTTATACTTTCCGCAGTGACATTCCCAGTCCTTAACCGGTCCGAAAATCCTTTCACAGAAAAGTCCGTCCTTCTCCGGCTTTAAGGTTCTATAGTTAATGGTTTCCGGTTTTTTCACCTCCCCGTAAGACCAACTCAGGATCTTCTCCGGAGAAGCCAAACCGATCTTTATGGAATCAAATTGTACCGGCTCATTTCCATTTTGAAAGTTTGCCATCTTTCCTCCTCTACTCATCCTCACCATCATCTGCTAAGCCGGAAGTGATGCTTTCGAAAAACTCCTCCGCATCCTGATCGGAAAGTTCCCCTGCATCATCATTTCCCTCATCGCTGTCTACCAGTTCTCCATCTCTAAATTCCTGCTTCGTATAGCCGTATGCTCCGAAGTTTTCCTGCTTCTCCGTGCGATAATCGCCGCCGGACAGGAGTCTGTGCATATCCTGATTTGCATCGTAAAGATCTTCCGTAATCTCCACAACATTTTGTTCTTCATCCAGAACCTGCATATCGAGACAAAGTGCCTGCATTTCTTTTAGGAGCACCTTGAAGGATTCGGGAACACCCGGTGCCGGAATATTCTGTCCTTTTATGATGGCCTCATAGGTCTTCACACGTCCTGCAACATCATCCGACTTCATGGTCAGAATTTCCTGCAAGGTATAAGCCGCACCGTAAGCCTCCAGTGCCCAAACCTCCATCTCTCCGAAACGCTGTCCGCCGAACTGTGCCTTACCGCCGAGTGGCTGCTGCGTGACAAGAGAGTACGGTCCGGTAGATCTGGCATGAATCTTATCATCAACCAGGTGGTGAAGCTTCAAGTAATGCATGAATCCGATGGAAGTCGGACCGTCAAATTCCTCTCCGGTTCTTCCGTCACGGAGCTGAACCTTACCGTCAATGCCGATAGGTACGCCCTGCCACTCTTTTCGATGCTCAAGATGCGAGCCGAGATACTCACACACCTCCGGCTCCAACTCATCCTTATGCTTTTTCGAGAACTCTTCCCAGCTTAAATTTACATAATCGTTGGCGAGAAGAAGGGTCTGCTGAATATCCACCTCGGTTGCACCGTCAAAAATCGGTGTCGATACATCAATACCGAGTGCCTTTGCCGCAAGGGAAAGGTGTAATTCCAGCACCTGTCCGATGTTCATACGGGAAGGCACGCCGAGCGGGTTTAATACGATGTCCAGCGGACGACCGTTCGGAAGATAAGGCATATCCTCCACCGGAAGCACACGGGAAACGACACCCTTGTT
>CAUSIX010000054.1:0-7973 GCA_963531555.1 uncultured Oribacterium sp. | reverse complement strand
CCCTATAGAACGCCGAACAGAATACCATCCTTAGTCTGTTACGAGATAATCCCTTAACTTATCTTGAACCTGCTTCAGCTTCTCACCGGGAGCGGCTAAATTACATATTTTGCCGACACCGATAAAGAGAACACCTAAAAGAGATTTGGCATCCACAATGCGATTTCCGCGGCCTAAGTTCATGTCAAAAGGCAAACTGCTGGTCTTATCTACAAAATCATTTGCCGCATCCGGACTGGGGATAAAAATTCTTACTGTTTCCATATTTCCTCCATACTGTTCCTAAACCCTATTAACTGGAACGACTTACTACTCACTACTAACTGTTACATTACGGACTGATGACCAAGTATTTTATCATTAGCTATTTACAGTTTTTGCTTCTGCATTATTCTGTTTTCCTGATGTATTCTTTCCAAGTTCAAGCAGAAATAATACTCTGATTAAAGAGAATTGGCAAGAACATTTATCTAAAAAAAATATAAATCTATTATTAAATGGAAGAGCGTTAAAATCGTTCCGTTAACGCCGGAACTTTTTTTCTCTCCGCTTTTTTTCCAAAAGTAAATCTCTTCTTGCTTTTTGCTCACGGCTTAAGTCTTTGGTGTGTTTTAACATTCTTTTTCTTCTTCTTACACGTTGAAATTCTTCTCTTCTTTGGAATAAATAGACCAGAATAAAGAGGAGAACGGTAAGAATGGAAAGTAGAAGAAGAATTTGTAAGAGTCGTACAATCGGTTTTTGAATGATGATCTTTCCCGCTTTTTTGTCAAAAATGATGGGAGCATTCTTTTGACGTTCTGCCGTGCTCTCCGCGTTTTCGTTTCCTTTTTCCTCTTTTTTCAGCTCTATAGAGATTTTTTTCGGAATGCTTTCCTCCTTCTTTAGATTGGTTTTCGGAAGATTCTTATTTTCCTTATCTTTCTCTTCATCCTCCAGATAAATGTAAGCTGTTCCCACATGGATATTGTTGTAACTGTAAAGAAGCTTTGCTATTTTCCCCTCCGCTTTCTCGCTCTCTGTCAAATCATAGCTTAAAGAAGAGGCTACATCCTGAAAGGGAACTTCTTTGGGAAGGCAAACGTGATCACTTTTTCCTATGGTAAAATGCAGTGTTTTGATTAGCGGAATGTCGTCCACGTTAAAATTACTTTCCAAAGCAAGGAGACGACTGTCATTTTTTTCTACAGGATAGGAGACAAATTGGGAAAAGCCGAAGTCGAAGAGTTTTTTCGTATCCCGGTACTGTGAATTGTGCCCGTTTAAAATAGCACAAATCAAGGTAGTATCTCCTCTTTTACAGGCGGTTAAGAGTGTATTTCCGGCCAACATCGTATACCCGGTTTTCCCGGCAAAAACGCCTTCATAATATTCCCTGTAGCTCTTTCTCATCATTTTATGGTGAGCATAGATGGTATTTTCTTTGGCGCCGGCATCGGGGTACTTTATGATGGGAGCGTGGGTATAGGCCTGCGTGGCGTCAATTTGCAGAAAAACGGGATTTTTAATGGCATATTGCATGATTTTAGCCATATCCATGGCACTACAGTAGTGTTCGTTATTGTTCAAGCCCGAAGGATTTGTAAAATGAGAATCGGTGCAGCCGATTTCTTTTGCTTTTTCGTTCATCATCTCGGCAAATGCGGAATTGGACCCCGCTACATATTCCGCAAGCGCATTGGCACAGTCGTTTGCAGAGTGGAGAAGGAGGCCGTAAAGACAGTCTCTAACACTCAGTTTATCTCCGGGAACGGCACCGATGACGGTAGAGTTGGCTTCCAGATTGTCTTTAGTGGCAGCAGAGGAAAAGCTGATCTTTGTTTCCAGATTATCGACATGTTCGAGCACGATAATTGCGGTTAAAACCTTGGTAATCGATGCGGGAAAATAGTGATTATGTTCATTTTTGGCATAGAGCACGGTGCCGGAGTTGGCGTCCATAAGAACAGCGCCTTCCGATTCTATGTTTTCCGGGCATGTAGGCCAGCCTTCCGCAGAGGATGGGAAGGAGAGTAGGAAGCTGAGGAGAAAACAAAGCGTAAGAAATAAAGCGCAGGAGGATAGACTGCAGATTTTTTTCAGTGAAACAGAGCTCTTCTTACTAAACATTGCTTGAGTATACCTTATTCCTTTCTTTCTTTTTCCATCAAGGGGAAAATCAGAGAAACCTTATAGAGGTCTCCATCTATTTCGATAATCATTTTTCCGGACATGAGCTTTGTCAGGCTCTTGGCAATGGAGAGCCCCAGACCGGAGCCTTCCGTGCTTCTGGACACGTCTCCTCTTACAAAACGTTCGGTAAGTTCATTAGGAGAAATGTTTAAGGGCGCTTCCGAAATATTTTTCATAGTGAAAATAGCGTCCTTCTCTCTTTTTTCCAAAGCGAGATAAACACGACTTCCGAGTAGTGCATATTTGGCACAATTGTTGAATAAGTTTTCCAAAACACGGAACAACTGCCTTCCGTCCGCTAAAATCATCACATCTTCCTCCGGAAAGGAGGAGACCATCTGTAAAGAACGCTTATCCAACTTTTCTTGAAATTCTCCCAAGGTCTGCAAAAGAATCTCATTGTAGTTTATGGGGTGAAGTTCTAAATTCACATTCCCAGAACTTGCCTTACTGGCTTCGACCAAATCCTCTGTCAGATTTTTGAGTCTAGCCGCTTTTTGATCTAAAACCTCGATATAAGATTGAATTCTCTTTTCTTTAATATTTTCCCGCTTTAAGAGATCTACATAGCTGATGATACTGGTCAAAGGCGTCTTTAAGTCGTGGGAAACATTGGTAATTAAGTCCGCTTTTAGACGCTCGGCTTTCACCTGTTCATTTACGGCTTCCTGTAAGCCTCTGCTGATAAAATAAGTATAATAGTCAATGGAAAGGCATACGAAAATCAGTAGAACGGAAATAAGAAGGTGAAAGAGACTCCTTCTGTGTATAAAGCAGTAGCCGTTATAAAGTATCAAGGCTAAGGTCAAAAGATTCGGAAGAACAAAAAGGGAGTAGGAAAACGCCTTGGAACGAGTGAATTGGCTTGCGGTAATATAGGTTTCCAAAAGTTTCAGAATCTTCTTTAAATAAGAAGATTCGTAGAGCACGGACTTCTTGTATTGCCGTACCAGGGAAAGGAAAAGCGGAAGAAGAACAAGATAACGAAGCAAAAACAGACTTAAAGATTGAAAAAAATCCTGCTCCGGTATCGTTCCCACCACCGGAACGAGGCTTTCGATAAAGGCTTTTGCCAGGAGAGTGGCAAAATAAAACCATAGGAAAGCAAGTAAAACAGTAAGTTCCATGGGGCTTTTGTCGAAGGGATAGAGAAAGAGCTCTCGCTTCTCTCCCCGTCCCGCGTAGTAAAGCAGAAAAACAAAACTGCTGAGGCAGCTGATCATGCTGAACACAAAGAGAAGCAGTCCGGAAAAGCAGAGTTTTCTTCTTCTGCTGTAATCAAGATATGCCGCTTTATATTGGTCCTCATGAGGGAAAGAAGTATCCACTCCTGCAGAAAATACATAGGAACCTTCACTGTAGGGATCTCTCGCTTCGAGGAGAGGCACTAAATTAGAAGGAGCCGTGCTCAGGTTTGTCTTAATCTCCAGGGAATTGGAATCCGTAGAGAGATATTTTCCGAGTCTTTGAATCTGCTCGGCGGTCACACCTGCTTGATTGTTGTAGTAGGTAGAATAGTTGTCTTTACTGTAGGCTACATAAAAAAGGAAATTGGAGCCTTTGTCAAAGTAGCGGGAACGAATAGCATAGTATTTTGCTAAATATCCGAGGGCTTCTTTGGAAAGGCGTCCCAGACTCATGAAACCGTCAGCAGGACTTGCGGGCTGATAAACCGGGAGATAAGCACGGTAGATGACTCTGATTTGGTGATCTTTTTCGTCCTGTTCCTTCGTTATCGTTGCGGGGCCGTCTTCCTTGATTTCGTTTTTTTCATTCAAATAGTATCCCATAGAGCGGGCATATTTAATCAAATAGTCCAAACTGTACGAGCGAGTTGCCCCGTTCGTTTCACTCTGTGCAATCGTATGATTTAAGTCCAAGGTACCCTTGGTTTCGAAAAGATTCCGTAAATCGATATAATCAAAAATATCATTGACACTTTCGGAAATAGCACTGTCAAAGTCGGAGGAAGAAAGATAGCTTTTTTCTTTAAGAAAGGCAAGAACATCTCCTCCTTTGGGAGCAAAATGCAAAATGCAAAGGCTCAGAAGGAGAAGAAACACGGACATAAGGTGTAAAAAGGGGACGAAAAACTTCTTCATTTTATTCCTCGGGCTTTCCTTGCTTTTCAATTTTGTAACCGACGCCCCAGACAACCTTCAGGTATTTCGGCTTTCGGGAATCGATTTCAATCTTCTCGCGAATATGACGAATATGCACCGCTACGGTATTGTCGGCACCTATTGCCTCCTCGTTCCAAATGGAAGTATAGATTTCATCAATAGAAAAGACCTTCCCCGCATTTTTTACGAGAAGAAGAAGGATGTTATATTCAATAGGAGTCAGCTTTACCGCTTCTCCGTCAACACTTACCTCTTTGGTGTCATCGTTGATAATCAGTCCTCCGCAAGAAAAGACGGCATCGCCCTTTACGGATTCGTTCATATTTCCGAGCTGGGTATAGCGTCTGAGCTGAGACTTTACTCTGGCAACAAGCTCCAAAGGATTAAAGGGCTTTGTGATATAGTCGTCTGCACCGATATTTAGACCTAGAATTTTATCGGTATCCTCGCTCTTTGCACTGAGGATAATGATGGGGATGGAGCTTTTTTCCCGGATCTTCAGTGTAGTGCGGATTCCGTCCAGTCCCGGCATCATGACGTCCAAAATAAGGAGATCCAAACTTTCTTTCTCCATGACTTTAAGGGCATCAAAGCCGTCATAGGCTTTAATTACATTGTAGCCTTCTCCGGTAAGGTAAATGGAAATGGCTTCTACGATTTGTTTATCATCATCGCAAACTAATATATTTTGCATAGGAACTCCTTTTAACAAAGAAAAAGATGGAAAGCGTTAATCGCTCCTAGTATAACAAAGCTTTATGGAAAGAGAAAGAAAAGGAAAAAGTATTCAGAAAAAATAAAGAAAAAACGATGTCACTATCTGACATCGTTTTAAGTAGTGCGCCCTCAGGGACTCGAACCCTGGACAAATAGATTAAGAGTCTACTGCTCTACCAGCTGAGCTAAGGGCGCATACGCCGTAGCACCCGTATACTATACAAAGATTCATTTTTCTTGTCAAGCGGAAATTTCTATTTTTTTCTTTCTTTTTCTTTCTTTTCTTTCCTGCAAAAATATACAAGAAAGGACAAGATATATTTCCATATTGTGTAAGTACTATAAATTATAATAAAGATACCTTGAAGAATAACGTGAACGATTTTTTAGCTACAGAAGGGAGAAAAGAGAAAATGAAAAAAACGGTTTCTGTGCTGCTGGGCAGTGTGATGGCGCTTATGGTGGTGACTTCTCAGGTTATGACCGCCTATGCCTGTACCGGCGTAATCATCGGAAAAGATTTAACAGAAGACGGCAGTACGATTTTCGGACGAACCGAAGATCTGGAAGTAAACCATAACAAGGTTTACAAAGTCCATGAAGAGGCGGAGTACAAGGCGGGAGAGAGCATTAAGGACGTTTCGGTGAATCCGGACAACGGGTACTCCTACACCTTTACCCATGCATCCTATCGCTATACCTCTGTGAGTGATACCACTCCGGAGTATGGATATTTCGATGAGGCGGGATTTAATGAAAAGGGACTGATTGCGGATATGACGGTATCGGCCAGTGCAAACGATGAGGTTCTTTCCGTAGATCCTTATGTGGACGGAACGGATACAACAAAGCCGGTCGGTATTACGGAAGCTATTATTACTACGGCGGTTCTCGGCAATTGCGAGAATGCAAGGCAGGCGGTAGAGTTTATTGCGGATGAAGTGGCAACGAAGGGGGCAGCGGAAGGAAACGGCCTTGTGGTTGCGGACAGTAAAGAGTTGTGGTACATGGAAATCTATACCGGACATCAATTTGTTGCGATGAAATACCCGAGCGACAAGTTTTCCGTTTTCCCGAACTCTTTCTGGTTAAACGAGTGTAATCTTACCGTAGGGGAAGAAAAGGAAAACTATAATGTTTCTTCCGACGGGATGTACATTTATTCAAAGGATATTTTCAAAGTGGCATCCGATGCAAAAACCTTAAAGGGCGATGAAGCAAGTCGAAGCATAGACTTATACGGCTCCTATGCGGGAGAGCTCCGAGAGAGCACGGAATCCCGTGTCTGCTCCGGCATTAAACAGTTTAAACCGGATGCCAGCTTCGATGGAAAGGTTTATCCATTCCTGGAGGATACGACAAAGAAAATTACGCTCTCCGATGTTTTTGCTTTTACCCGTAATCGCTTGGAGAACTTGGATAAAGTAGCCGATGACATGAGTCGCGGAGACCTCTACCCAATCGGAAACCGCAATACCATGGAAGCGCATATTTACCACATTCCGAAGACGGCAACGGCGGAATATCCGGGAACCATGTGGCTTGCTTTAGGTTCCCCTCTTACGTCTCCTTTTGTGGCGTATTATCCGAATCAAACGGCAGGAATCCCTGAGGCGCAAAATGAAAGCAACGAATTTAATGAAGATTCGGTTTACTGGCTGGCCATGGATACGCTCTTCATGATTGAGTACAATCGGGAGCAGCTGCAGCCTATCGCTACAGAAAAGATAAATGCACTGGAAAGTGTAGAAATTAAGAATGCGGTAACGACGATGATGAGTGCGGAAGAGGCTACGGCACTGAATCAGAAGGATGCTAAAAAGGCATTGGAAACGCTGAAGGAAATTCACGCGGAAATCAAAGAGAAGTTCCAAACATTTTTAAAGGAATATGGGTACACGATACGATATAACGGAAGAAAAGAGACAACTGTATTTGCGGGTACAAATGTGGTTGTTCCAAAGGATAGTGCGGAAGTTAGAATAAAGCTTGAGATTAAGCCCGCTGAAGAGGAAGGAAACGGAGAATTACTGATTGTGGATCTCTATGGAAATCCGGTTAAAGAAGTGAAGCAGGAGTTGACATATTCCATTCCAACATCTGCTTTTTCCGGAAAAGCCGCATTTTTCGACGGGGAGAAGGAAATCGCAAGTGAAGTGAAAGACGAGCATTATGTCTTTAGCACCAAGGCGGTGAAGATCAGCTATAAAGGGGGGAGCGCCGAGGGAAGTGCTGAAACGACAGCCGAGGAAAGTTCTGCCGCTACACAGGAAAAGACGGAAAATCAGGCGGAAAGTTCCAAGAAAGTCCCCAACTCCGTTTTGCTGATCGGTGCAGCTGCATTCATCATTGCAGCAGTGCAGATGCGCAGAAAAAAATCACAATAAAAAAGAATGGGCTGCCACAGCTTCGTGCATGGCAGGCATGAGTAACGATATCATACGCACTAAGTGCGATACTTCTTAAGAATGAAAATCCCCGGGCCGAAACGGCTCGGGGATTTTTATTCTTAAAGTGGTGCAGAAAGCGGGAGACGATAGAAACTTTCTAAAAGCCGATTGTCCCCGGAACTGCTGTAAAGTGTAAGCTTGGATTCTCCGGTTTTTCGGAGAAGATTTTTTTCCGCCAGTCGATGAGCGGTTTCTCTTGCCGTGCCTTCCGCACCGTCAAAGAAGGGGATGGAATAGCCAAGTGCTTTTTCGATTTCCTTTTTCACAAAAGGAAAATGAGTACAGCCCAGAACAATAGAAGAGACGGAACCTTTGGGGTAGGGCTTCAATAAGTCCTTTAAGTAGGATTGCATTTCTTCCCCAAAGCCTTTTCCCTCCTCGAGCAGTCGGACAATACCCGGTGCGGGAAGCAGGATATATTCTCCTTTGTCTTTGAAGCGGTCTATCAGGTGATGCAGACGATTTCCCTTCAGTGTACTTTCAGTTGCTAAAATAAGAATCTTCTTCTCTT
>CAUSIX010000053.1:0-8029 GCA_963531555.1 uncultured Oribacterium sp. | reverse complement strand
TGATGTCTTATTCAAAAAATCTTATTTTCCAATTGACTTTTAATAGTTAGTCTTTTTAAACATAAAAGATAATGATTACCAGCGCAAAATGTATCGTCATAAGGAACAGAAGCAGGCTGCTCCGGTCCTTCCTCTTCTTCAAGAAGAAAAATAAAGTATAAGGCGGGCAGAGATAGAATAGAAGATGTCTAAGCTCTCCGAGTTTTTTCCCCGATTCCGCTTCCCAAAGTCTCTTCATACTCGCATCCAAAAAGTATGAAAGCAGCATGGAAGAAGCAAAGTAAATAAGGATAGCCGTAATATACCAAGGTAAAAATCCCGTTTCGGTAAAAAACACCTTGGAAAAAATAGCAAAAATAGGCGGTAAGAGACTCAACATAAGAAGGAGAAAATCGGCATTTTCCTGCTCCAGATCCGTATCTTCCGAAAAAACATCAGGAGAAAAATGCAAATTTTCTTCTCTAGGCCTTCTTTTTTCGACATTCTCCGGAAAGCTCTCCGTATCCTCCGTTTCCAGTAATTCTCTTATCTTTTCCGGAACATTTCTCCCGCATCCCGGACAAATCTTATCTCCCTTTTTAACCTCCGTCTTGCAGTAAGCGCATATTCTTTTCACCTTTATGCGAATAATCGGGGTTTTGCAATAAGGACAGACAGTGCATCTTTTTTCTATTTCCCGTCCACAATGTTTACAAATCATACATTTTCCTTCTTCGCTCTTCTTCCTCTAGCTTCTCCAAGCGTCCCTGCAAAGCAAAATATCGTTGTTCGATCCCTTCAGAAATCCACCAATGCTGAAACTCCTCATCCGAAGAAAAGTTCTTCTTAAAAAGCATTTCCTGCATAAGATTTCGTATTTCCGCTCTTAAATCATCCATCTTATTCCCTCATAAAAAAAGATGTGAAAAAAATACTCTTCCCACATCCTTTTCTATAAAAATTGCAGTATTCCGTAAATCATTCAATGTGGCGGTTCCGGACAAGAAGCATTAACGGATTCCTTATCCATAACTGCCTCAGAGTCTGCATTCCTTATCTTCTTTTTCCCAAAAGTCTTAAGATTCTGATGAAAATGTTGATAATATCCATATAAAGCTGCAGTGCCGTAAAGCAGGCATAGCTTGCTGTACTTGGATACTGTTGTCCTCTCGCCCAGTCATAGCCGACATAAAGGGAGAAAATAAAAATGCCGATGATGGCAAAAATATTCGGATAAAAAATTCCCAGCAACATGGTAACAAATTCAGCAACAACAAGACCGATTAAGGCGATAAAAATCGTTCTTCCCATAGAGAGAAATGCATTCGGAAAAATCACGCCGGCAATCGTCATCGTTAAAACAACAACAGTGGTCAAAACCGCCGCCAAAACGATGTACTGCACCGGATACAGAATAGTTACTAAGGAAAGTAACGTACCGAAAGCCAAAATATTCATACCGTAACCGATTAAGGATAAAACATAATTCCCTTTTGCCGCAATACTTCCACCGACAAGTCCCACAACCAAAAAACCGATAGAGAAAATAATCGGGTGTACATGATAAATCTCAGGAAAAATATAAGGCATTCTTAGAGCCAAGAAATAAGTAACAATTAGCCCCACTAAAAGATGCACTCCGATAGCTACATTATACATAGCATTAGAAAGAGTCCCCTCCAGAAGCCCGGACATGCCGCCATTATTCTCTGTATTATTCATTCCATTCCACTCATCCATACTATAGCTCCTTTCCTGATGAAGAATTATTCAAGCAATTCTATCATATATTTGCTTTTTTTTCATTAAAATAATTTTTTTTGTATCAAAGTATTGATGATCACTCTTTTTTTATTTCTTTATCAACTGACAAAATCTTTACTTTATTATTTCCTGCAACATAATCCGCAGCATAATTCGATAATTTCTCCATGCCGTAATGCAACACAATATTGCAAAGCTTCAATAAATATTTGACAAAGCTAAACTATTTTTTCTCTCTTTTCCAGCGTAAACCAGAAATCCACACCGGTAAGCGTATTTTTCACACCGCATTCCTGATGGTGACTATCCATAATCGCCTTCACAATGCTTAAACCGAGCCCGGATCCGCAATAAGATCTGGTATGTGCCTTATCGACTTTGTAAAACTTTTCAAAAACATGGGGAATATCTTCTTTCGGAATAGGATTCCCCGTATTCCGGACATGTACCTCTACCAGATTTTTCCCGCGATACTCGGTATAAATGCCGATTTGCTTCGGTTCTGTCACATGGTGTATTGCATTTTGCAAATAATTCATGAGTACTTCTTCAATCTTAAACTCATCGCCATATAGATAAAGCTCTCTGGGAATGTCCACTTCCAACTGAATCCCCTCTTGCTTTATGAGAATATCCATATTCATAAGGACGCCCTCCAGAAGCTTCGGAAAATCCAATAAAGTAAAATCCGGAAGGTCCTTTCCCTGCTCTATGGCGGAAAGATTCATCAGATCCTTTACCATATGATTCATTCGCTCGGTTTCATCGAGGATGACATGACTATAATAATTTCGGCTTTCCTCATCTTCGCAAAGTCCCTCGGAAAGCCCCTCGGCATATCCCATGATAAGGGCAATCGGGGTCTTTAACTCATGAGAAACATTGGCAACAAACTCCTGTCTTCTTTTATCAATCAAATTTTTATTTTCAATATCGCTTAAGAGCTCATTATTCGCCTTTTTCAAATCACAGATAGTTTCTTCCAGCCTTTCCGACAAAATATTCATGGAATTCCCGAGTGTTGCGATTTCATCCGTGGAATTTCCCTCAAAACGAGCAGAAAAATCGAGCTTACTCATCTTAAGAGAAAGTTCTGCAAGCTGCTGTATAGGCTTTGTCACTTCATAACTTGCAATATAGACGATAATGACTCCAAGCCCCATGGTCATAAGCCCGAGGAAAAGGAGAAATTTGTTAAAAACGGAAACCGCTTCACTTAAGCTGGAAAGCGGCATGGACATGATAAAGGAGCTGCTGTTATCCGAAAAATATCCCCAAGACTCCATATATCCGCCTTCATTCCCTCTTCCTTCCGTCTTCACTATCGTATAATTCTCTCCGTTATAAAGAGACTTACGCTTATCTCCGCTTTTTCCCAGAATATAAGAAGAAAGACGCTGTAAAAGGGCATTCGGATTCGCAGAAGAGGTATAGGAGCGAGAACTTGTGTTATCCATGATAATCACGGAAATATTTTCTTTTTCCGTAAGGTTGGCGATGAAACGCGTAACCGCATTTTCTGTTTTATCCTCTTCTCCCTCTTCCGGAAAAACGGAGGAGAATCCTCCTCCTTCTTGCAAAGCATGGTCAATTTCCAGATAAGCGTTCTGTAAAACATGCTCTTTCCTGTTCTCATAGAAACGCTCCAGGAAAAAATTATCTCCTATCAACATAATCACGATTAAAGCGAAGAAAACCCCGGCAAAAAGCAGCGCAAACTTCCTCCTTAAATAGTGCTTTTTCATCTTTACTCTACCTCGAACTTATATCCCATACCCCAGACGGTTTTAATATAATCTCCTCTGTTTTCGAGTTTCGCCCTGAGTTTTTTCACATGAGTATCAATCGTTCTTGCATCACCGAAATAGTCATAGTTCCAAACATTGTTCAGTATTTTCTCTCGGGAAAGGGCTATTCCCTTATTTTCAATAAAATACTGTAAAAGTTCATATTCCTTAAAGCTAAGCTCAATTTCCTTTCCGTCCACCGTAACACGATGTGCGGATTCATCCATACGGATTCCGCCAACCTCCAGAACTTCTTCTTTCTTTACACCGGTACGACGAAGCAGGGCTTCTACCCTTGCGACAAGAATCTTCGGAGAAAAAGGTTTGGAAATATACTCATCCGCGCCGTAATCGAAGCCTTTCAACTCATCACTTTCTTCCGAGCGTGCTGTCAGCATAATCACAGGGACCTTGGAATGTTCCCGAATCGTTTTTAACACTTCCCAACCGTCCATCTTCGGCATCATGACATCCAGGATGACAAGCGCAATATCCTTCTTTTGAAAAAATATATCGATTGCCTCTTCTCCGTCAGCCGCGAGGAGTACCTCAAAATCTTTCATTTTCAAAAAATCCTGCAAGAGCTTTCTCATCCGCTCCTCGTCATCCACCACTAAAATCTTTAGTTTTTCCATCTTCCACTCCCTTTTCTATCTTGTTTAACTGCCTTCCAACAGTTCCGGAATAAACCTTGACGGGTACACTTTTTTACTGTACCTCGTCTTTGTGACATAGATGTGAATTCCTTTTCTTGCCCTAGTAAGTGCAACATAGAAACTTCTCCGCTCTTCTTCAATCTCTTCCGGCTTCTTCGCTCTTCCGTCAGGAATAATTCCTTCAATACAATCCGGTAAAAAAACTTCATCGAACTCCAAGCCCTTCGCACTGTGATAAGTCATAAAGCGAATTCCCTTTTCTTCCTCCGGTTTTCGTCTTTCCAGCGCTCTTCTGTTAAACTCCGTAACAAAACGGAAAAAAGCATCAAGATCCGGATAACCTTCACTCATAGCTGTTATTTCCTCCAAGCTTTCCCACCATTCCGTAAAGTCCTTGTTTTTCTTTTTTGCAAAATCCTCCAGATATTTTTCGTAGCCGATTTCCTTTCGGATAAAAAGGACAGCCTCCTTCGGATTAAGCTTGGAAAGCGCCTCCAAATGCTTTTCCAGTTTTTCCGTCTCTTCACGCTCTTTCAGGGTCTTTACGGCACGCTTTGAGTCACTTAATCCGGAATCTTTATGCAAAATCTTCTCTCTCCGAAGTCCCCGATACGGTTTGGAGAGAATCTGCACAAGTTCCTGACTGCTCTCTTTATTCTGCGCAAGCCTAAGATAAGCTAAGATATCCTTTCCGATAAAATGCTGAAAAACATTGTTAAGCTCTTCCATGACAACTATAGGGATTCCTCTCTCCATAAATCCCGGAAGAAGAGGCGTAATCTGCATTTTACTTCGGCAAAGCACCGCTATTTCTTCCGGAGGGCAACCCTCCCGTAAAAGACTTTCCACATGCTCTGCAAGGAGAACCGCTTCCTCTACTCCCGTTTCCAAAAGAAAATATATGGCCTTCCCGCCTCTCCCTCTTCTTCCCGTAAGAGGCTTCTGAAAACGCTTCTTATTTTTTCCGATGAGGCGCCTGGAAAGCAGAACGATTTCTTCTTTGGAGCGGAAATTATCTGCGAGGAAAATCCTCTCGCAATCCGGAAAATCTCCGGCAAAACGAAAAAGAATGTCAGGGCTTGCTCCTCGAAAACCGTAAATGCTCTGGTCTTCATCTCCCACCACAAAAAGAGAGGCTCCCTTTTCGGAAAGAGCCTTTAAAATAGCGTATTGAATGAGAGAGAGGTCTTGAAACTCATCCACCAAAATATAACTGAAGCGACTCTTCCAGCTGTCCGCAATCCGTGTATTTTTCTGTAATTCCAAAAGTACCTCAATTAAAAGGTCCTCAAAGTCAAGCTTTCCCCTTAGCTTTCTCATCTTCTCATAGTATTGGAACAGGGGCAGAAAATCTTCATTCTTCTCTTCACGGAGGAAATGCATTCTTTCCTCTTCCGTTATGGATTTAAAGTAAGAAATCTGATTACCGTAGTTTAGAAGTAACTCTTCCACTTCCTCTCTTGCAATTCCTTTTTCCAGAAAATAGGCAGAGAGCCAATCCATTTTCTCATAAAGGTTGACAAGGCCTTCCCTCTCTATGCCTCTAACCTCACGAAGAAGAGAAAGGCAGAGAGCGTGAATCGTGGAAAAATGGGGGCTATTCCCCGCTATGCCCCTTTTTGCAAAACGTAATGCCATTTCTTTACTGGAAGCCCTCGTAAAGGAAAGAAGCAGGCAGGACTTTGCTTCTGCCCCGTTTTTCAGGAGATAAACAAGGCGTTCCGTAAGCACGGTAGTCTTTCCTGAGCCGGGACCCGCTACAACAAGAACGGCTCTCGCCTTCGACTCTATTGCTCTTTTTTGAGCCTCGGTAAATCCCATTTTCCACCTCTTTTTTCTGTATCAACGATGCTATCTCCATATTATACTGTTTCAACAATGCTATTTCAGTATTATACAGTTTCGACTATGCCATCTCAGTATTATAACGCATTTTACCTTAAACAACGAGATGCCGCGCGCTGCGTGAGCGACTAGTGAAGAAACAAGATGTCTCAGCTACAGATCATCCACTTGTCAACAAAAAGATATCGCACGCTTTATGCACGATACCCGTTATGAACTAAAAAAGCCCGGGACTTAATCCCGGACTTTTCATAAACACTCTTGTCAAACAACAAAGGTAATCTTTCAAAACTGTGCTTTAATCACAAGGCAATCCTACCCTATTCGATACACTTCGGTATAGCGAAGGAGTTGATGCGCTACTTTGTGATTGTCAAAATAGATATCGATGTGCTTTTGCTTTACCGCTCCGCCGATATCTTCCGCAACATATTCTTTGCCGTCAATCAAAAGCCTTGTCCCAAGAGGTATTACTCGGGGATCCACTGCAACGGTTCTTCCCTCGATAGCCGTTCTTCCGGAAGCGGTTCTTCTTCCGAATCCCTCCGAACAACTGTAACAAGGGCAATACCCCGTGATTTTAAAAACACCGAGGGGCGTCAGTGTATCGCTTATATTCGTTTCCGCGTCATGTCGAGCCTCCGATTCCATAACCGCCTTCTCCGCCTCTTTCTCCACTTCCGTCTTTTCCTTTCCGTCCGTGGAAAAATACAGAACATCCCCTAAGCTCTCACTTCTGTAGTTTCCGATAACGCTCTCGGCATAAGCCAACTTACTTCCCAACAAGCAACAAAAACAAAGCGCAATAGCACTTAGCAAAAGTCTTTTTCTTTTTTCAATGTACAAAATCAAACCCTCTTTTTCTCTCAATCAAAAAGACTGAGTAATTTCTACACTATCCCTATTTCTTCGGCAAAGCCACAAAAACCTCACTATAAACTCTTCCCGCGTTTGTGAGTGCTCTGGCTTCCGCCATAGTGGAAAAATAAATATCAATCATCTTCCCTTTCACCGCGGAACCGATATCTTCTACCGTATACACCGTGTCCCCTACAAAAACCTTCGTTCCTAAGGGCAGAACCGTTAAATCTGCGGCAATGGTATGATTTGCCTTTGTTGCCGCTCCGGAATAGGTCATTCCGTCTCCGCTGTATCCTACCAGCTGAAAAACCCCCAAAGACTCTCCTTTTGTATATCCTTGATTCTCCGTACCGAGTATATCTTCCTGTAAAGCATCGGGGCTGAACTCATATTCTATGATTTCTCCCTTACCTTGCGGTACTGCTTCTTCCGCCATAGTTGTAAAAGGAAATGAGAAGAGTACAAAAAAAACAGCGAATAATAAGCTCAACTTTTCTTTTCCTGTTCTGAACATAGTCATCCTCCTTATTTTTTGGATTCTAGCACAGTTTTTAAGAAAATATCTTTCATTTCTCTTACATTCCTCTAAATATAATTCCACTAAAACTTAGGTTTTCACAGTAAAAAAAGTCTTTTCCTCTCCGGAAAGAAGGATTTCTAAAGCCAGTCTTTCCTCAATCTTCCCCTGTCTGATTTCTTCTTCCAAACGAAGTAAAGCGTGAAAAAGATCGCGTAAAGCAGATAAAGTATACTGTCTTGCTTCCGCAGTATATTTTTTCACACGCCATGGTTCCATGGAAAGCGCTGTAGCCATATCTCTTTCGGAATAACCTTCCGTCAGTTTCTCCCGAACCAAGAGAAGTTTCTCCACATTGGACTTAATCAAAAGTCTGATCTTCGTGGGACTTTCTTCCAATTGCAGTAAATCTCCGTAATAGCGAAAAAGCCTTTCCTTATCGCCTCTGCCTATAGCTTCAATCATCTCAAAAACACGGTCCTCCGGAAGTTTTTTAAGACAAGTTTCTATGCTTTGCGCTGTGACCTCCTTCTCCTCTCCGAGATAAGACGCTATCTTACGGCATTCCGTCTCAATACGAAACATATTTGTACCCGTGCGTCGCAAAAGCTCCTGCATGA